>NZ_JBXYJH010000016.1:0-64261 GCF_057396215.1 Psychrobacter sp. CX18
TAGTGAAACAGGGCTACATTACAATCGTTATCGCTATTATGATAATGATATGGGAATGTTTATCTCAAGAGATCCAATTGGGCTAAAGGGTGGTAATAATGTATTTGCTTATGCACCTAATCCAACAGGGTGGGTTGATCCGTTGGGGTTGACGGCTGGGGCTATAGGTTGTGCTGCAGGGCCTGTAGGTTGTGGTATCGGAATAGGTGGCAGCCTCCTGGCAGCATTCATATTGGGTGGAGGAGCGACTGTATCTGGAGATACTCCTAAACAAAAAACTGCAACTGATACTCCTTGTACAAGCTGTCAACCTTGTCCCCCTTGTAGACCGTATCCAAAAGGGACTATTGGTTATCAAGGACCTGAGACTCATCAAAGAGGTATCGATGCTGGTAAGGCCCACTATCACATTTTCGTTGTAAATCAAAATACTAGAACCTGTCAATGTTTTTGGAATTATGGTAAAAAAAGTGAGTGGGGGCATCAGTACTTTGGTTTTATTAAGTCAACATGGATAAATTTAAATAGTAGTCCTAAAAGACCACCAAACTATCCACATTAAGGTATAAATAATGTATTTATCAACTAGAGTTTGTGCACAGCCAAATATTAATCATAATAATTTTTCATTATCGTATGATGATGAAATATGGCAGTCTACGAGTAAAGTTAATAAGGTTGAGCAATTATACTTTGACCAATATGGTCTTCTATTGGCTGATGAATATGTAGAACATTTTCAGCCTAAAAATGCTTTGTCTCTAAATTACTTTGAATATAATTTTTATCCCTGTATTTTGAAAGTCAGAGATTACGAGGACTGGATTCAGGCGTGCCACTTTTATCCTGATCAAGCAGTTTATGAAGAAGCTAACTTAGTTTCGATAGGATATGATGTCATGGATCTTGGATTTATCAGCATAGTTTCGCATGGTATATCTGCACAATATAGAGGTGATTTAGATTCATTAAATAAATTTAATTTGTTGAAAAGTCCTGTAATAGCTGACTGTTATTTAAATTTAAATATAAATCAAATACCAGAACACCCGTGGAAAATAGTTGAAGTATTCATTAATAGTGGAACTTATGAGACGTTTAATCATTGGTTATAAGAACAAAAAATGACTGAACGGCCCCGACTATATCGGAGAGTGGATTACTTGAGTCAGGCAGCTCTGTCTGACTCACTAAGACTTTCATAACATCGTCTCTCAAACTAAAAAGGCGACACATAACCAATTATACTATGCAAACGTGTTTTGTTAAACCAATCGACCCATTCAAGATTTACTAATTTAACATCACTCACACCTTGCCATTGTTGCTTTAAATAATCAATCACCTCAATTTTATAAAGCCCCTTAACCGTTTCAGATAATGCATTATCGTATGAATCACCTGTCGCACCAACAGATGCAATGATGCCAGAATCAGCCATCTTATCAGTATAGCGAATGGCTAAATACTGAACACCTCTATCACTATGATGAATCACATCTTTAGGATGGTTTTTATCGGCTATCGCTCAAGAGTATAGCGACACTCATGTATTCCCACTGTCTATGACCAAGTAAGCTTTGCTCCAGTAGCAAGGTTAGTTTGGCTACAAGAACATCCCATCAATGATCAAGTGAACCAGCAGGACAAAGAGTGGTTAACTAAGTTTGAACAGTGGGAGAAAGAAAGACGCATAGATCCCCGCGAGCACCCTTACTATGCAAAAGACTATAGCAAAAAAGATAAACTAGCTGATATCTTAAACCTGCACGTTTATTACTATCATAATGACCAGCTTGGCACGCCTAATGAGTTAACCAATGAAAATGGTGAGGTGGTTTGGTTGGCTGACTATGAGTCGTGGGGTGAGATTTATAAAGAAAAGTATATTACGCAAAATATAGGCGAATTAGAGATCGCTTCAAATCAATTACAGCCGATACGTTTCCAAGGACAGAGCTTTGATAGTGAAACAGGGCTACATTACAATCGTTATCGCTATTATGATAATGATATGGGAATGTTTATCTCAAGAGATCCAATTGGGCTAAAGGGTGGTAATAATGTATTTGCTTATGCACCTAATCCAACAGGGTGGGTTGATCCGTTGGGGTTGACGGCTGGGGCTATAGGTTGTGCTGCAGGGCCTGTAGGTTGTGGTATCGGAATAGGTGGCAGCCTCCTGGCAGCATTCATATTGGGTGGAGGAGCGACTGTATCTGGAGATACTCCTAAACAAAAAACTGCAACTGATACTCCTTGTACAAGCTGTCAACCTTGTCCCCCTTGTCGTACTGTCAGTGGAAAAATAGTATATCCTGGAGTAATAGGTTATCGTCTTGATAGAGTTCCACCTTCTAGACCTCACTATCCATTTTCAGGAGATCACTATAACTTATCTAAAGCAAATCAAAATCCTAACAACTGCCAATGTTTTTGGCGGTCTGCTGGTGTTAGTGATGCTTCAAATGGAAAACCACCTCCGCCTAATTCAATACCTATTGAACCTTTTGTTAAGGAGTCTTTAAAATGAACCAGATAAATATTGATAGCCTGGAGATTGGAGATAGAGTTGTAACATCAGATGGTTGGAAAGGTTGCATTGTATGCAATATTGAAGACTCGAAATACTCTAATAAATATCCTAAAAAAGATTGGGAGTATCTTAACTCAGGTGTATTAATTATGACTGATGAAGCCGGATTAATATATTATCCTTCAACTTCTAAAGTTAAGAAAATTAATTAAGATACAGTTAATCATATCTAAAGTATTGAATAAGAATATATTGGTATTGGTAACCAAGAGCTAGGCATAGACAGAAAGGCCTATAAAATAGATGACTTAATAGCTCAGAATAAAGCCACAACAACTGCTAATGGATTAAGTGTCAATATAGATATACCTAGTACCAGTCGCTTTCAACCTCAATACATAGGATCATATAAAGAAGGCACTCGAGACCCAAATAAAGAGCGGCAGATGCAAGAAGCTAGAGAAATAGCTGAAGCGAACCCTAACCGTGAAATCGATAAACTAAGAGCAGTAGTGAAGTATGCGCTTAACCCAAGTATGAATCCGTACTACCAGCTGCGTACTAGCGTCACAAGTCGATAAGGATAATAATATGCAACTTCGAGATGACTTTGCTAAACATATCAGTGAGTTAAAGAATCCTATTGATCGACCGTATACAACCGATATAGACAAAAGCTTATTTGAAAGTATTGAGGATGTCGAACATCTAAACAAAGAAATAAAGAATATCAATCCTGACTATCTAACCTTTTTGCCTGCCTACTTTTGGGTGTTTTACTTTGCTATCGGTTGGGTGTATGTATCAGCTATTTTTTTATCAAATTTTATTTATGATGGTATCACTTATGTCTATGTAAGACCCGAGGGATGGGGTTTATTAAATATTATAGGCACTTTGTTTTATGTATCTTCTGCTGGAATACCTATTTTTTTACTTCTTTTTCAATTCATACAGAAACACCCATTTCGCACCCAATACTACTTTTTAAAAAAAGAGCAAAAAATAGCCTACTACTATCGTCCTTTTTGGAAAATTAGACAACCGTATGAGCTTAAAATAGTCGATTATAAAGACGTTCATCCAGATTTGCATCAGGACCCATACAACCAAGCATATACACCGCTCAACCTATATGTCGCAGACTCTAAAACAGGTGACATTACTCATCACATGAAGCTAGAGGATTATAGAGTAGACCCAAGGGTACAATGGGCCTTTATCCGTACCTATATGGAAAGCGATGCCAAAGAGTTACCCATAGACCAAAAGTTATGCCAAGCTTATCCCGAAGACACCAGCAAATCACTATTTGCCTGTGCTGACATCATCTACCGTAAAACAGGTGTACTACCTAGCAACCATTCAGGCGGTGATCAAATCATTGTCTTTATCATAGGCTCACTCATAGCACTAGGTAACCTATTTCAAGCCAACCATTATCAATGTACCAAACAAGCCATATTACATCCTGACGTTAAACAGATGCTCACATGGGATGGTAAAGATAATCCATATCCCATACAGCCGATAACGCATGAGGCAAAACTTGCCTTTGAAGGCAGGAACTGGGAGGTTAACGTCAGATGGGTATTAATCATTCTAATTAACGTAAGCTTATTTGCATGGGCGGTGTATGCTTACAATAGCTAGTCAGAGTCATTCAGCTACGAACTAGCGTCACAAGTCGATAAGGATAAGATAATGATTGAAGACAAACATAGCGAGTTAGCCAAGCATATTCAAAAAGCTAAAAATCATTTCAATGCTATAGGCTTATAGATGTTATGATCAAAACAATTATTCCAAAAGACCTTAAGACTAACAATAGTTATATTATAAGAGGCCTTCATTCAGGTATCATACTATGTATACTTGCCAACGGATTCATGTTACTTCCATCCTTAATGAGCTATTATTATAAATCTATAAATATTTTATTATTTATAACTGCCATATTAATTTTGCTAATACCTAAACATTATAAAATCCAAACATTAAAACGGTACTTTTATCTGAGTTTTTTAGGTGCTCTATACGGAAGTTTAAGTTTATTCATATGCTTTTTTTCATATTTTATGAATATTGAAATTTATAACTCTAAAATTGTATTAATAGGTTTCATAATATCATTTGTCATGATGATGATAGAATATATTTTGATTATTAAAACTAAACACTACATACACTATTATGATTATATTCTATCTAACATCATAACAAATAATAAAATTTGTTTATTTGATTTTGTTAATTGGACTGAAATGGAGAGAAAAGCTAAGATTAAAACTAATCCAAGTTCATTTTATATGCGAATTCTTGGAATTTTACTGATACCTATTATTATATTCGGTATATTTGGTAAAGGATCAGTTGGTGTAAGTTTAGTATTCGCTAAAAAATACAATAGTACGGTAGGTGATAGTTTTTTGTTGTACCTAATTGGTCTAGGTGTATTCGTCATTTATCTTTTCGCTAATAAAGTACTTGTTCACTATGCATTTTTAGCATACTCAGCTTATAAAGTCGAAAAAAACTTACTTTCTGACTCTTATTGAGCTCACAAACTATCCCTTAAAGAAATATTATGATAATAGCTAAGATTATCGAACAATCGTAATGACAACGGTAAAAGAGAATTGAAATACACTTTTTAGCAGAATGGAACTTTGAACTTTCCCCCTGTGTCAGGATAGTTGTCACCCCTAAATAAAAACTAAAGGGGGCGACAAGGAACAAAGATGCCAAGATATAGTGAAGAGAGAAAACAAGCAATACTGAGTAAACTATCCCGACCCAACAACATGAGTGTCGCAGAAGTTGCAAGAAGAGAAGGCATTGGACTACAGACCCTGTATAATTGGCGTAATCAAGCCCAAAAGCAAGGACAACCCATGCCCGGCAATAAAAACACCCCCGACAACTGGTCAAGTGAAGCCAAGCTTGCCACCATCATGGAACCAGCGGACTGACTGAGACCGAGCTTAGCGAATACTGTCGTAGTAAAGGCCTATACGTCGAACAAATCAAAGCATGGCGAGCAGGTGCCCTATCAGGATTCAATCAAACGCATGAGCAGAGCCTAGCAAGCAGACGACAACAGCAAGCCGATCGTAAGAAGATTAAAAAGCTAGAACGTGAACTTCATCGCAAAGAAAAAGCACTTGCTGAAACTGCCGCCTTACTGGTGCTCAGAAAAAAGCTGGATGCGCTTTGGGAGACAGACAACGAGGACGATTAACCTCACTACCACAGCGTAAACAGTACATCATTTGGATACAAGAAGCCACACACTCAGGGGCAAGACTACCGCCTGCTTGTACCGAGGTTGGCATTAGTGTACGCACTTATAGACGATGGTATAAAGAGGGTCAAATCCATCATGACAAGCGAGCCGAGGCCATACGCTCTAGGCCTAGTAATAAGCTGACTGATGCTGAAACAGCCAGTATTATCGCCGTCTGTAACGAGCCCCGCTTTGCAAGTCTCCCACCGACACAGATAGTTCCCACTTTACTCGATAAAGGCATCTACCATGCTTCAGAATCCACCTTTTACCGCGTACTTAAAACACATAATCAATTGAGTCATAGAGGACGTAGCCTCGCGCCCAGAGCTGACAGTGCACCGCAGTCTTTTACCGCCACAGCCCCCTGCCAAGTGTTCTGTTGGGATATTACTTACTTGCCAAGTCCTGTACGGGGTCAGTTTTACTATCTGCATATGATTGAAGATGTGTATAGTCGTAAGATTGTGGGCTGGGAGGTATATGATCACGAGTCAGGTGAGCTTGCTGCCAAGCTTTTACAGCGTACGTTAATTAAAGAGAGATGTCTGCATTCAGGCGTGGTTCTACATTCTGATAATGGTGCACCGATGAAGGCTCAAACGATGCGTATGAAAGCGTATGAGCTTGGGGTTGTGACCTCTTATAGTAGACCTCGAGTAAGTAATGATAATCCGTTTGCAGAGTCTTTATTTAAGACATGCAAGTATCGCCCTAATTGGCCAACAGATGGCTTTAATAGCCTTGAGACCGCGAGGCAATGGGTGCTTAAGTTTACTCATTGGTACAATATGGAGCATAAGCATAGCAAGCTACGCTTTGTGACACCTAATGAGCGTCATACAGGTGAAGATAAAGAGATACTAGCGAAACGCAAACTGATAATGGAGGATGCTAAAAGTCTAAACCCTACTCGTTGGGGAAGCCGTGCCGTAAGAAATTGTACGCCAGTTAAGCCAACGACTTTAAATCCGTTAAAAGAGCCAAAATCGATTGATGAGATGAGAGTCGCCTAATTCGTAAATTGGTGACAACTATGTTGACAAACACCGCTTTATACAAACTTGCTTATAGGTGAGTCCATGTATCCTACTTGTAAGCGCCTCATGCTGAAACCTTAGTTATCTTACTTTATAGTGCCAATCGCTTCTTTGAGCGAGAACGCTCTGATCCCAAAGGTAACCGAGTGTCTGCTAGAGACACTGCTACATCTGCCTATCAAAATAATTCTACTCAATTCAGCAATAAAGGTAGACCTACCGAACTGATTAGCAATGGTAAACTTATACGCTACCGTTATGATGAACATGGCAGAGTCGTACATAAAATAATCACAGCCGATAACACTCAATTAGCGAATCAGCAATCAAACAATAGCCTGGTTCAGTTTAGAAAAGAACTAAACTTTAGCTACAACCCTAATAACGAGTTGATCAAAACAGAGCTTATACATCATAAAGGTAGCGATACTACCACAACCATTACGCATTACTATTATGATGCCTTTGGACGGCGTATTCACAAACAAAGTAACATCAACCAAAAAGATAGTATTCAAAGTAACGCTACTCATGTGCTCTGGGATGGTGACAAAGCGATCCAAGAATATACTGATGATCAAGTGTTCACTACCATATACGATCAAAACAGCTTTGCACCTATTGCTAGAGCAGTGTGGTTAAAAGATGATGATAAGCAAAGTATACAGGTGTACTACTATCATAATGATCAGCTTGGCACGCCTAATGAGTTAACCAATGAAAATGGTGAGGTGGTTTGGTTGGCTGACTATGAGGCGTGGGGTGAGATTTATAAAGAGAAGTATATTACGCAAAATATAGGCGAATTAGAGATCGATTCAATTTCGCTACAGCCGATACGTTTCCAAGGACAGAGCTGTGATAGTGAAACAGGGCTACATTACAATCGTTATCGCTATTATGATAATGATATGGGAATGTTTATTTCAAGAGATCCAATTGGGTTAATGGGTGGAGAAAACGTATTCTTTTATGCTCCTAATCCTACGGGGTGGATTGATCCGTTGGGGTTGCAAAGGAGAGCAGCCTATCTGTTGAATAAGGAACCAAAACCCTTTGAGTGGAAAAATGTACTTGGTAGCAATGGTATGAAATCCAGTGGTGGCCAAATGGGAAGACCTAAGAAAGAACCTGAAATTGATCCTTCTAGAGCTAATACTACACATATGGGAAATGTTGATATAACTGGTAGAGCTTTTAGAGGCGTGGAACTTGGAGCAGGTATGGGGAAAAGTTACGATGAAAATGGCGTTCCTACACAATGTTATCAAATCACTCCATGTTTGACTGGAGGTACTGAAGTAAGGCTAAGTGGAGGTCTAAATAAAACCATAACTAATTCTTCTTCAAGTAAGGGAGTCTCTTTCTCCAATCAAGCTTGCACTGATGCATCTGCTACTTATGGAGTCGGAGGTAATGCCAGCTTATGTGCAGGTGATGATGGTAGTTTAACGAGTGGTGGTGGTGTTACATTAGGCGGTGGTACTGGTGTTTCTAGTAAAATATGTAGACCACTAGTATGGTGTGAATAATATAAGGAGTGTTATGTGAAAAGTCATCTACTATTATTAATATTTTTATTATGTTCGTGTACTTATAATCAAGGTACAAATGTTAAACTTACTTTAGAACAAGAATGTGAGAATTCTTTACGTAAGGATAGTACTCAATGCAAAATTGCTTACGAAGATGATTTATCCTTAGATAAAAAACAGCAGTTATTAGGAATGTACTATTTAACGAATTCTAGTAGAGTCGAAGAAGATTGTAAGAAATCTAAATATTGGTTTACTCAATCTGCTTATAGAAATAATCCTGAAGCCTTTGACGGTTTAGGTACTTTATATTATTCAGGTTGTGGTGTTAATAAAGATTTTAAAAAAGCTGAGGAGTATTTCTTATTAGCTTATGATAATCATAGTAGACAAGCTGCAGCAAATTTAGGCAATATATATGTCCTAGGTGGCTATGGAATAGAACAAGATTTTAAAAAAGCTTTAAAATGGTTTAACTTAGCTATAGATAAAACACCTTTAAGAGCATATAGAGGTTTAGCTCAGACCTATTATTATTTAGATGATTATGAAAATTCTTTTAAATATACATTGGAAGCAGCGAATTTAGATGATGCTGAATCTCAACATAATATTGGTTATATGTATGAATCAGGACTAGGTGTAAAGAAGGACTTATATAAAGCAAAATATTGGTATGAAAAATCTGCAGCTCAGGGTTTTGCATTGGCTTATAAAAAACTAGAAGATTTATCATTTGATAGTACTAACTAAATATTTAAATCAAAAGATGGTTTTCAAACCCTCACACATAAGCTGGTCTAGCACTACTATTACAATACAACGCCAATCATATAAAACAAACTCCATCTGAAAATGACTTTCCTGAAAACGATAAAGATAGTCATAAAGGCTATGCAAAATAATAGCTGCTGCGATACAAGGTATTGGGGTTTTCCAAAATCTAAAGTTAAACATTATTGTTTTAGATAATTAATCACCAGTAAAGCTATTTCGGATTTTTATTATGAAATACTTAAAATATTTATTGATTATTATCTTATGTCTCGTTGTTATCTCATGGCTCTATTCTTATTTAATCAGTCCAAATGTAAAATTAGTCAACAATACAAATGATGTCATAAGAATAGCTAAAATTGAGTTTGATAACAGTAAAATAGAGCCTGAATATGATGACATAAAAAATTCGTTTCTTAGCGAAGTATCCCTAAAGCCAAATGCCAGTTATTCATATGATGTTAGTATGAAGTCTATACTATCTGAGAAAGTTATTAGAATGGTTATATCATATGAAAAAGGAGAGTTTGGTGTAGGCAAACGTTTCACCTTAGGCCAGAATGGTTTCTGTAAATACACATTAGATATTTATGATGGCTATGTTGATATCAAAACTAGTAAACTCAACTTATGTTATAAAAAGTTATATTTAGTAGAGTAAAAGAGACTAAGGCATCAATGGTTATGAATGAAAATATTTCTAAGTCAGTCATCGATTTTTCAGTATCCAGAGTTAAACATTACTGTCTGAGTTAATCATAGCGTACTTTAAATGGATTAATGTCATAGCCAATGACACTCAAGACCTCAGCACCAACTGCAACCACAGAGCACACATCCCCTATCATTCCACCCAAAAAATTGATTCAAATAAAAATGGCTTGGTTAACAGCAAATGGCTAGCCTAATTCTCCAAGATGGAAGTATTTCAGATACTAAGTTAAGGTGTTATATGAAGAACAAAATTAAGAAAAGGCTATTTCTAGTTGCTTTAAGCTGTGCACTGTTACAACCAAAACAAAATCTGATTCCCCAGTTCCTTGCAATTCTGAAATTCTAATTAAATCTCCTTGCCTAAATTAAGAATTAATGTATAACCCTCCATTTCTTTCAATAAACAAGCTTGTTAGAAACAATATAAAGCTTAAAAAGACTATTTTAGAATGAGATAGCATATTTTAAACCTTATAACTTATTTATAGTTTTTAAATCGACTCTAATAATGAAACCATATCGTTGATAAACTGATTGGTTGACAGATTTATATGATTTTTGCAGCTAATCTCGCCATACGCTTTTATCTACCGGTTTGGGCGAGACGGTGACACGAATTGTTCGATTGCTGTTACCTCGACACTCACTCAATATCTAGTCACCGTAACTCGCCCATACCAGTAGGATACCGCTACTGTCGAGGCTAAACCGCTCCACGAGACTACTATTCAACTTATACCTACCTAATCAGCATTATTTGCCACTTATTACTGTGCCTAACTCTAATTAATTTATTAGTGCTTAATTTTAAATAGTCCTTTACTGCTCTGAATTTTTATAATATAGTTAACAAAGTTAATAGTTAATTTGGTTAACTAATATAATCAGCTAGATAATAGGATGCTATGGATAATTCAAAACTATACAAAAACCTATGTGATTTTAGAGAAAGAACATATCGCATATTTCTTAATAGCAAAGAGAAAGCCAATTCAAGTATTACGGATGCGAGCACTCATGATGAGCATTACCTAAATTTAATATCATCATTAGGCAAATCAAATTTAGCGACCATTGCAGAAGTAGCAAATATATCACGCCCTGCAGCAACCAAAGTTATCAAAAAATTTTTGCAAAAAGGCTATGTTACTAAGACTCTAAATAGTGAAGACAATCGAGAATATTTTATCGAGCTTTCATCATGTGCTTGTCAATATATGCAAGAGAGTGAGGCGCTATTTGCTCAAATTTTAGATGAAAAACTTTCCGTATTAACAGATACCGAAATACAAGAACTATCACGAATAATGCAAAAATTGATTACTGACAATAATTGGGAGTAATTTATCTCACGATAATAGCCCTTAACTTAATAGAAATATAGGAATGAAAAATTATGGATTTTATAAAAAAGCTATTGGGAATTGCTCCACAAAAGACAGAAGAAGGTGGGTATATCCCATCAAAACTTGCCCTAAAACTTGCAACATCTGCAACGACTGATTATGAAAAAATTTACACTGATAAACAGTATAAAGGTGCTAAGAAGATTTTAATGATTTGCACGCAAGAAAATCAGATGACCATGCAAAATGGTAAAGTATTTTCTACAGGGAATCACCCTGTAGAGATGCTTGTACCAATGTTACACCTTGATGATGCAGGTTTTGAGATTGATATCGCAACACCAACTGGAAAACCTGTGCAAATTGAAATGTGGGCATTTCCTAATGAAGATAGCTATGTCAAAACTATTTATCAAACATACCAATCGCAATTTGACAAACCTATTAATTTACACGATTTTGCCCAAAACCAACTATTAAATGATGACTATCTAGCCCTATTTATCCCAGGTGGTCACGGTGCTATGCTTGGGCTTCCTGATAATAAGGATGTTGGCAGTATTCTGCATTATTTCCATACAAACAATCGCTACACATTAGCAATATGCCACGCACCAGCAGCACTTTTAGCCGCCGATTTAGATAAATCTCAAGACTTCATTTATCAAGGTTATAAGATTGCTGCCTTCCCAGACTCTGTGGATAAGCAGACACCCATGATTGGATATATGCCGGGACATATGCCTTGGTTATTTGGGGAAAAACTTGAGAATCTTGGCGTCAAAATCGTCAATAAAAAAGCTGACAATACCTGCTATGTAGATAGAAAGCTAATCACAGGCGCAAGTCCTAATGCTGCTAACGAGTTTGGTAAATTATGTGCAGAGCATTTGTTAAAAGAGAGTAAATTATGAGTAACATTAAACAAAAAAATTGACAAGCAAACGAGATAGCCCTCAAGTCTTGTTTTGGTTCGGAAGCCTATATCACATTATTAAGTTAAAAAATTAACGTATTCAACAATTAAACCACCATCCATAAAAAAACCCCGCTACATAATATGTAGCGGGGTTGAAACTTTGTACTTACTTAAAAGGTAACATAAGTTTTGAAATATGGCGCAGCGGACGGGACTCGAACCCGCGACCCCCGGCGTGACAGGCCGGTATTCTAACCAACTGAACTACCGCTGCTAAGGTCGTCTAGCTTATTTATCCACTTGGTGTTGAAACCATTGCTATATAGTGGTGGGTGATGACAGGCTCGAACTGCCGACATTCTGCGTGTAAGGCAGACGCTCTACCAACTGAGCTAATCACCCTTAGGTCTTGCTCTGTGGGTGTGTATTATATAGATTTTCATTAGTGTGTCAAACCTTTTTTGACATATATTGATAAAAAGTTCATTTTTGTGTTTTTATCAATCTAAGGCAGGCTATTTATTACCGTTTAAAGCAGGTATGTTAAACTAGGTGATTAATCAAAATCAATTTATCATACGAAAAACAAGTACGCCTAATTCTAAGTACTTATAAATTAAACAAAAAGTTTAAAAACTAATTTGAGAATAAGAGACGTTCATGAATAATGCAGATAATCCGACTCGGGTAGTAATCGATCTTGATGGCAGTTTGGATGAGTTAGACGATGATGACATTACTTTACCCGACTTACCCAGTGCGCAAGATATTCCAATTATTGAGACACCGCGAGTTGAACAAGCGAACACGCCATCAGTTGATAAGTTAGATACTGGTGCTGCTCATAACGCGGTTGATCAAACGCCACCCGTTTCAATATCAAGTCATGAGGTTAGTGCTAGTCTTGATAATGAGAGTGAGCAAGATAAACAAGACCGAAAACGAGGTGGTTGGTTTTCTCGAATGAAGTCAGGGTTATCTAAGTCACGTAAGAACTTAGCTGAAGGTGTGGCCAATATCTTAATCGGTGGCAAAGAGATTGATGATGAGCTATTGGAAGAGGTAGAAGATCAGCTATTGGTCGCTGATATCGGGGTGGAAGCCACGGATAAAATCATCAAAAGTCTGACCGAGCAGACTGCCCGTGGCGATTTGATTTATTCTCATTCATTGTACAAAGCCCTACAAAAAGAATTGGTTGAAATACTAGAGCCAAAGGTGGCCCCGCTAATTATCGATACGACGAAAAAGCCGTTCGTTATATTAGTGGTGGGTGTCAATGGCGTCGGTAAAACCACTACTATCGGTAAGTTGGCAAAACGTCTGCAAGCCGAAGGTAAATCGGTGATGCTTGCTGCTGGAGATACCTTTAGAGCCGCAGCAACAGAGCAACTTCAAGTATGGGGCGAGCGAAATAACATACCCGTTGTTGCGCAAGGTCATGGTGCGGATAGTGCGTCAGTTGTTTTTGATGCGATGCAATCTGCCAAAGCCAAAAATATCGATGTATTAATTGCCGATACGGCCGGACGTTTGCAAAACAAAACCCATTTAATGGCTGAGCTTGAAAAAGTGGTGCGTATTATGCGCAAGTCTGATCCTACTGCACCGCATGAAGGGATGATTGTACTTGATGCAGGCACAGGGCAGAATGCCATTAATCAGGTGAAAATATTTAACGATGCTGTGCCTTTAACGGGAATTACTATTACCAAACTGGATGGCACCGCAAAAGGTGGTGTGGTGTTTAATATCGCAAATACTACCGATATTCCCATTCGCTATATTGGGGTAGGTGAGTCGATCGATGATTTACGTGCGTTTAGTCCTAAGCAGTTTGTGGCTGCCTTATTTGAGACGGATGAACAATAAATTTAACACCCAGTATGTCATCAATGGCGACAGTGCAAACTTTGTAAAATGGCATCATTGTGATGCCATTTTTTTTGTGTCAAGATAGTAGAGAGATCAGCTCCTGATTTTTAAGGGCAGTTGTCAATGAATCTATCACTATGTAAGGATACTTTAAAGGTGAATAAAATGATTGTAACTTCGACTGACATTGCCGGATACCCCTTAGTCTTGATGGCAGGTAGGGTGGCTGAAGCATGTGATGCACCGAAACTTTTGGCGGTCAATTGGTTAGAGGCGGGTAAAGAGTGGCAAAGCTGCAAAACGGTTGTGCAGTTGAAGAAGCAACTAGAGCTTGATGATAATCATTTTAAGTTTGTGAATAGAAATAGCCTAAGCAAAGATGATGTCACTCACACTGTCCTCTTAACAACAATTACTCAACTACAAGAATATCAAGATAGAAATCGCCGAAGTTTTGACTTACCGCTAAATATGTCATTGGGAACTGCCTTCCAACAACGTGTTTGGCAAGCATTGCAGCAGATTCCTTATGGGAAAACGATCAGCTATTCACAGTTAGCGCACAATATAGGCAAACCGACCGCGTATCGTGCGGTTGCGAATGCCAATGGCAAAAACCCGTTTAGTATTCTCATTCCTTGTCACCGTGTTATCGCAAGTAACGGTGCATTAGGTGGGTATACTGGTGGGCTTGACAAAAAGAAATTACTGTTGCAAATTGAAGAGCATTAAACCTTATGCTATCTAAAAAATATGTATTATGACTGCCGTGCAAAAAGATAATAATTTCCCGCCACATAAAACGGATGGTAGTCACCACCATGGCGAGGATATGCCTGAAGAACCTCGAAATAAAGGGAATTTAAAACAATACGCCATTGAGCAATCCCAACCTCAACAAACCCTTCAAGCTAACGCTAATCTAAACCAAGTCAGTCAACCTGAGTCTGCTCAATTTCAAGTTAATGAAAGCGGCGAAAACCTTCAAAACCAAATCAAACGCCAGCGTGAATGGGTCTATTTAACCCATTATCTGACCATTCAAGGCCTAGATCCCATTCATATTATCTCCGGCCAAGATGATGGCTTTGAACCTGATTTTACCTTGGTATTTTGGGAGAATAATCAACTGGTATATATCGGTATTGAGCTGACAACTTTGCCAAGATTGCGCACCCAGATGAGTGAAAAAGGACTGATTGCTAAGCGCTGGTATTGGCAAGCATTGAATGTCGTCGCAAAGCAGAATATCTCGGGTCATCTTTATGATGAGGATAATGGTTATCTAACGGCTGAGCGCTTTAAGATTCCGATGAAAACCTTGTATATGCCGAATAATAAATTTATAAAATTAAGAAAGGGTAGAACAATTTCAAGTATTACCCAACAAGATATCGATAAGGTAATGCAAAAAAAACAACCGAAGATTGAAGCGTATCAGACTAGACGGGCACTTGATGAGTTATGGCTGTTGATTCATACGGATAAGTATCAGCCAGATACCATATTGTCGTTTGAAAAAGATAAAGTGACAGGTTGTGATATTAATCTGACGCATAGCACTGCTTTTGATAATGTTCAGATTACGTGCTATCCCAGCTATAAAATACTAAATGTACAAAAAAAGACCAGTCATTGATCTGGTACTAGGGCGTGTGGAACATTCGACCATGGCACTGGCGGAGACTATTTTTTAGTCAATTTGCAGTGAAATTTTTGACGCTTAGTCATTCTAAGTTAGAACCCTAAATTTTTAAAAGCCGCCATATATTGGCAAAAAAGAGTCCCGCCCCTTCCGGCTGATACTAAAATCGCCCCAGACGTTGTTACAAAACTAGCCAAGGTCTAGACATTAGCGTCAGTTTGCGCCTAGTCTGGAACGATTTTAGCTATCAGCAGTGCTAATTTGCGAATGTTCCACACGCCCTAATTTTAGCTTTTTCATATACTGCAACGGCTTTATCAAACTCAATTTATATCTCTATCTTTCTCTCTAAGTGCTTAGACCTCTATAAATTCATTAGCGAAGGTCTTTGTGAATGGGTATGGCTAATGCGGGCTTTAAAAATCTACAGTCATTAATTTAACCTGAATTCGGGATAATCAACCCATTAAAGTTAAGGTTATAGGCACTCCTTTGTTGCAAAGCAATGCATCTCATCTTTTAAAGAAACGGTCATTCATCTCTTTTAAACTTAGGAAAGGTTAGCTCCCTTCCTTTTCCAAAGGAAGGGTTGGGGATGGATTTATTAACTCAAATAAAAACAAGAGCTTACTAAGATTATTATCCCGAATTCAGGTTAATTTAATAAGCAATAGTTATGAGGCATAAATGCCTTTACTTAAAAGCACAGGACAACAACATTTTTTATATAAATTTCAATCATATTTTCATTAGGATGACTCTAATAATTAATAAAATAAACTCTTATATATTTAAGGAGTTAACCTTCTATAATATTTCATAAATTAAGCTTCTCTTTCATTCAATCACCAAATACTTGTTTTCAATACTTATTTTTAATCACACCTGCCAGCGGACGCCAGCATGACTACCTTAACTTTATCAATTAATAATAAAAGCTATCATTTCGATGATCTTGATCCCCGAACGACTTTACTAGACCTTTTTCGACACCACTTGCACATTACAGGCCCCAAAAAGGGCTGTGATCATGGACAATGCGGTGCCTGTACTATTTTGATTAATGGTCAACGTATTAATTCATGTTTAACCTTAGCGGTAATGCACGAAGGTGATGAGATAACCACTATTGAAGGGATTGGTTTACCTGAGACTTTATCTGATTTGCAAAAAGCATTTAGAGATCATGATGCCTTTCAATGTGGCTATTGCACACCGGGTCAGATTTGTTCTGCTACTGCCCTTATTGAAGAGGTTAAGCAACAGTGGCCAAGTTATGTCACTGAAGACTTAAAAAAACCGAATGCGCTATTAGTCAACGAAATTGCCGAGCGTATGAGTGGTAATATTTGCCGATGTTCTGCGTACCCCAATATTATTAATGCCATATCTGAAGTGCTGCAAAAAGAACTTAAGCTTTTTGAGGATTCACATAACTTAAATAAGTTGCCTAACTCAAATGAAAGTACAGCTTCTCAATCAGGTAGCAGCGGTATTACAGGTATATGGTCCCCAGCGCCCAGTCAAGCGCAATTACAAAATAATCAATCGACTAAAGCCTCTAACAATCAACCCAGCACTAAAAACAATAACCAAAGCAACAAGAACGATGCCCAACGTTTAGGAGAAAACTCATGAAACGTTTTGAATATGTCCGTGCCAATGAGTTAAATCCTGCTTGCGTTGCTGCCAGCTCAGAAGGCGCTGCCTTTATCGGTGGCGGTACAAACTTACTTGATCTTATGAAGCTTGAGATTGAGACACCGATTAAACTTGTTGATATTACTCAGTTAGAACTTACGCAGATTGAGCCGACATCAGAAGGTGGTTTACGTATTGGAGCCTTGGTGACCAATAGTGATTTGGCAACTCATCCTGACATCATAGCCAATTATCCAGTACTCTCTCGCGCCATATTAGCGGGTGCGTCAGGTCAGCTACGCAATAAGGCGACGACTGGCGGTAATTTTCTGCAACGAACCCGTTGCTACTATTTTTACCAACCAGATAGTCCATGTAACAAACGTGAACCGGGCACAGGCTGTCCAGCAATTGAAGGTCAAAACCGCTCACTTGCCATATTAGGTACCAGCGATCATTGTATCGCACAGCATCCCTCTGATATGGCAGTAGCAATGAGATTATTAGATGCGACGTTAGAGACCCAAAATCCAGATGGTAGCTCTAGGAAAATTCCGATTAAAGATTTCTATCGTTTGCCTGAAGACACTCCTCATATTGAAACAGTATTAGAACCGGGTGAATTGATCACTCATATCGTACTTCCAACGCCGATTAAAGGTATGCATACTTATGACAAGATTCGTGACCGTGCGTCCTATGCCTTCGCTCTAGTATCAGCAGCTGCAGTGATAGATAAAGATGATACGGGTACTTTAACCACTGTACGTTTGGCGTTTGGTGGCATCGGGTCGCAGCCGTGGCGTAATGAGGCGGTAGAGGCGTCCCTTGAGGGCACTAAAGGAGATATTCCTGATATTGTGAATGCTGCCAATATTCTTTTAGAAACGGCGAAAGGTCAGGGACAAAACAACTTTAAAATTCCACTAACCCGCCGTTTACTTAAACAAATTATCCAGCGCGCTCTTGACGCTAAGGAAGCTTAACCATGCCATCATTAAATAAAGCGTTAAATGAAGCATTCAATAAAGGAATCCTTAATTCCGAACCAAGCAAAAAAATGATCATGAATGAGCCGGTTGCGACCCTATTTGACAAAACATCGAGTCAGTTAGTTGGTCAACCTATCACTCGGGTGGATGGTTCTTTAAAAGTGAGTGGGCAGGCGCCTTATGCAGCAGAATATCATGTAGACAATATGGCTTATGGCGTATTGGTAGGCGCAACTATTGCTAAAGGTCGTGTTAAAGATATTGATAAAAGCCCAGTTGCCGATATACCAGGCGTTATTAAAGTAGTGACTGATCCAAAGCATTTTATTAGAAACTCCCAGCAAGGCGGCAAAATGAAAGCGCCGACCCAAGGCACTAACGAGATTGCCTATCATGGTCAGCCGATAGCGGTTGTCATCGCTGAAACCTTTGAAGCGGCCACCGAAGCGGCTAAGGCTTTAAAAGTTACTTATGAGGATCAGACGGATAAAGCGGCTTTAGATTTTAAGTCAGAGCTTAAAAACACTCATGAGGTTAATGAGAAAGAAGGGTCTGATAAAAATAGTGAACAAGGCGACCCTGAAAAAAGCTTAGAGAGTGCAGCGGTTCGTTTAGACCGCATTTATACCACGCCTAGCCAAAGTAACTCGCCAATGGAGCCGCATTCATCACTAGCCCATTGGGAAGGGGATAAGCTCACTATTTATACCTCTAACCAGATGGTGGCGTTTGGTAAAAAACAAATAGCGGATGCCTTACAGATTGATGCTGATAACGTTCATTTAATTGCACGATATGTCGGTGGCGGCTTTGGTAGTAAATTAGGTATTGCCCCTGAGTCAATCGCTGCCGCTATTGCAGCCAAAGAGCTTGAACGTCCTGTACTGATAATGATGACGCGTCCGCAGGTGATGGAGGCAACGGTGAGACGGTCTAATACCCGTCAAAGAGTCGCCATTGGCTGTCGTGAAAACGGGGTAATAGACACCATTATTCATGAATCAATATCTAGCAATCTACCTGATGAGGCATTTTTTGAGCCATCTGCCTTGTCGACTCATTTTCTGTATCGTGGTGAAAACCGCAAAGTCGAATACCAAATGGTTGATATGAACTGGACGCTTGCAGGTTCGATGCGCGCACCAGGCGAAGCGGTTGGTCAGATTGCACTTGAATGTGCGATGGATGAGTTGGCTTGTCAGCTCAATATAGACCCTATTGAGCTACGTCGTCTTAATGAGCCAGAAGAGGATCCATCAAAGCAGATCCCTTTTTCAACAAGACAGCTTATACCGTGCATTGAGCAGGGCGCAAAAGCATTTGGTTGGGATGAGAAGCATATCGCAAAACCAGCCAGTCGTTTAGAAGGCGACTGGTGGATCGGTACTGGTATGGCAGTCGCCTCAAGGGGCAATCAGCTAATGCCTGCAGAGGCTCGTGCTACCTTACAGCTGGATTCAACCAAATCTTATGGTATTAAAGCGGTGATTGAATCCGATATGACTGATATCGGTACAGGATCTTATACTGTATTTTCTCAGGTAGCAGCGGATATTTTGGGCTTACCTATCGACCATATTGAGATGAAACTGGGTGATAGTAATTTGCCAGCCGCTCCCGGTTCTGGTGGAAGTTTTGGTGCAGCCAGTGCGGGTAGTAGTATTTATCTTGCTTGCGCCGAATTACGGGAGCAAATTGCCAAACGGATTGGCCTGCATGCTGACACTATACAGTTGCAACAAGGTCAAGTCTCTAAAATCGGCGATCATGACGCCACACTGACAGAAACGGCAATTGAAGCGGGCAAGAATGTGCTTGGTAGTGTCCTTAGTAAGTTAGATAAGCTAGATAAGTTAGACAAACTTGACAATATTGCAGAAAAAGTAGGGTTACCGATCTCTATTAACGGATCTGAGGCAACGGAAAAAGAGGACTATGACTTTAGTCATTTTGCCGCTTATCCACTAGCCGATATTATCGCCAAACTTGATAACCAACAACTAAGTGCAAAAGGCGAAATCGCACCCGGTAAAAACGGTAAAACCCATCGTCAAGCCTGCTATGGTGCCAACTTTGCAGAAGTTGCTGTACATCGGATTACAGGTGAGATACGCGTGAAGAATATGACGGGTGCATTCACTGCAGGACGTATTTTGAATCATAAGCTAGCAACTTCACAATGTTATGGCGGTATGGTATTTGGGATTGGTTCAGCGTTGATGGAAGAGGTCATTCATGATAAACGTGATGGAAGATTGTGTAACCATGACTTGGCTGAATATCATATTCCTGTGAATGCAGATGTCCCTCAACTTGAAGTCATCCTCGTTGAAGAAGATGACCCGTATACCAATCCGATGCACATTAAAGGGATCGGAGAGACAGCCATCTCAGGTGCTGCTGCTGCAATTGCCAATGCGGTATATAACGCAGTCGGTGTACGTATTTATGACTTCCCGATTACGTTAGATAAGCTGATTGATCAATTGCCAGATTAAGACGCGGACGTTTTATAGCATTGGCGTTTTGACAGGGCAGGCCGTACATCACTGTACTATTTGCCCTCATTTTATCGATTAGCAGCTCTATTCAATCAATTCTAAACAGGCCTATTTTTTAATTTTAAACACCTTAAATAAGTCGATATTATGAATCATGTTTCTGATATTTTAAAATTGGCGACTGAAGCCTACCACAGCGGTATTGAAGCGGTACTAGCAACAGTTGTGCGTACTGAGGGTTCTGCGTATCGTAAAGAAGGTGCGATGATGCTTATCTGTGCAGATGGCCGCTCAGTAGGCATGATTAGTGGGGGTTGTTTAGAGCCACATATCATTAAAAGAGCTTTTTGGATTACCCGCAATGGACCTTCTGTTCAGGTCTATCAAACGGGGGAGGATGATAGCGCTCATCAAAACAATACTAAGCAAAATAGTAATCATAATAGTATACGAAATGATGAAAATAGTGATTTGAATGCTGATAATAAACGTGATTTAGACTGGAACTATGTTTTAAAGGACCAGTATGATAGTCATAACGACGATGATATAGATCTCAATTTTGGTTTGGGCTGTAATGGGCGTGTTCATGTACTATTCGAGCGATTAGCATCTGCGATGCCCCTGATTAACTGCATGAAAGAGGTTCGCAATAATGAGCAAACGATGCGAGTCGCTACTTTAATCCGTTCAGACGATCCGTCTCATCCTATTGGTGTTCATATTCATTTATATGATTTTATAGCTTACTCAAAGTTTACGATTTTAAATGAAGATTTAAAACATACTCCCAGTGATCCTACCCTAATACAGGCAATTAAAACGCTATCTTCAAAAGCATCAGAGGATAATTTAATAGCTGCCAATCAATATTGTCAAAAAAAGGCTTCTAAAAAACAGACTTCTAAAAAACAGGCTCAATTTGTGAGTGTGAAGGGCGTTGTCGATAATAATCTAGACCATATTATTGAGACACAGTGGTTAGTGAGAGACTTGCAACCGCAAATTAAGCTACTGATTTGCGGAGCAGGCAACGATGTATTGCCATTGGTCACGCTTGCAAAAATGCAGGATTGGCAAGTTACGGTGATAGATAGCCGTGCTCATTACGCCACTCGCGCGCGTTTTATGCAAGCTGATAACGTCCTATGTTTGCCACTAGAGGATAGCGACACCCTTATTAATCTTAGCCGAAATGCTGCCGTTGCCGTTATGTCTCATAGTCTCAGTCAAGATAGAGCACGTCTAAAAGTGCTGCTTGCCAATCCACCGGCATACCTAGGTCAATTAGGTCCTAAATATCGAACAGAACGATTGATTTCTGAAATTAAAGACAGCTATCAAGGCGACATCTCGCAATTACAGCAAGGTATCGATCAACTGCATTATCCTATTGGATATAAACTTGGCGGTGATGGGCCAGAGGCATTAGCATTAGGTATCATGGCACAGATTAACGCGGTGATGCATAGTGTTGGTTTTATGACTTCAAACGATGCTACAAGTCAAGAAGACCCTTTAAACTCCAAATCAAAGGAGATTTCAAAGGAGAGTTCAAAGGAGAATAACGCTTGTGTGCCTGCCTTAAACTCTGCTTTAAACCATACTGTAAGCTTTTAATTTATGCCGAACCTCACTCACAACACTTATAAAAACCATGCCGTTATTTTGCTGGCGAGTGGTTTAAGTCAGCGTTTAGGCACTCCCAAACAGCTATTAACGCAACATGGTCAAACTTTGATTGAAGTCATGATTCGCATGGCATTGGCTACCAATCCAAAAGCTAACGTGATTGTGATTCCAGAGGGTCATTTGCCGATTAAAAGAGTCATAGATAGATTGATTGCTGACATTGAGCCTATTGAGGTTGTTTTTAATAAAGAACCTGAGAAGGGTATGGGGCATAGTCTAAGCTTGGGTATTGATGCTTTGAATACTCTAGCTACTGATAATTTAGCGACTAGTCAATTAACTACCAACAACTTGGCGATTAATAAAGTTATGATTTTAGGGGTAGACCAAATTTTATTAGACACTCAGCATTTAAATAATTTACTGAAAGAAAGTACTAAAGTTGTCGCCAGTCGCTATCCTAAATCTGACAAGATTATGCAGGACAATCGTTTTGATAGTCGTAATGCTACTAATCCTGTCTTAAAAACAAGTAACGACAACCCTAATTATTCTAAAGATGTCAGTTTAGATAGTAGTGAGACAGTCGTTGGTTTACCAGTAGTCATTAACTACGAGCTTCTAAAAAATTGGCAGTCAAGTTTACAGGGAGATAAAGGACTGCGTCATCAAATTAGAGCATTGGCGGCTGATGAGGTCGCGATTGTTAATAACCTCAATTTAAGTCTTGATATTGATACTCCTGAGCAGCTTAAGCTTGCAATTGATATGGGTTGGCTGGCTAGTTAGTTTGCAACTCAATTGATTAATCAACTTAACCTAAACCCATTTAGTCTGTTTAACTTGATTCATTATTCCTAGTTTAATTATTCAATGTTAGAGTTTGATTTAACCCCAATTATTGTTTTATAGAGACGGTAAGTATTTGATAGTTTATAATTTTCTGCTTACTCTTATACGCTATCGTCTCTGTAACGTAATAGATATGTTATTCAATATTACTCGTAATCATTTTTAGAAGTCAGTCAACGGTTTAAATTTTAGCTACTTTCTAAACCTAATATCCCTTCCACATTAATCATTTCTTCTTATTAAAAGTTTGTAGACACATTCTAATCTTTTATATGTATCTTCCTATTTATATTAAGCCTACCAACAGTTTAAGTAACACTGCCACTTCAAATATTGTAGTGATTTTACCAGTTACGTTTATTTTGTTATTCCTAAAAACTCATTAGTTAGGATTTTATTAAATTATAGATCCATAATAGAATAGTATTAGATTTAGCAATATTGGGTTGTAAGCTATCTTTATATTAATTCAAACTAATATATACAATAAATGTATTAACTCCTAAGATAACAGGTAAGTTATCTTAAATTTTTAATTTGCTTTTGCAGGGACAAAACTAAAATGAAACAAATAAGTGTAAAACTCTATAATAATACTGAACAATTTGAACAAATTTTAATAACAACAAATGATAATAAACCCACTGTTATTAAAGCTATCAGAAATGCCAATTATGAGTTTTTTGATGAGTCTATCGGTGTTGCTCCTAACCATATTATTACCAAACGCAACAACAATGACTTACATGTTTCATTTGAAGTAGACGGTCAAGAATCAGATTTAATTATTGAAGACTTTTATGAAGATGAGAGTCAGGCGCTGGTTGGTATCGCCGAAGATGGTAATTATTACTACTATATTCCAGACACTGGTGAAGTCATTGATTATGTCACTCAGCTTGAAACGGGTGACGTAGAAGGTCAAGCTTTGGGCGGCGAACCAATGGTAGCGCCACTATGGGTAACTTTAGTATCTGGTATGACACCCGGTCTGCCATGGTGGACTATCGGTCTTGGTGGTTTGTTGCTCGCAGGTGGCGCATTGGCATTAGACGATGATGACAGTAGTGACAGTGAGCCTAGACTGCCTATTGATGCTATCGATGATGGCAGTCTAGCTGAGCCAGTTTACACGGTAGCTGAAGATACTGTTCTTAATAATATTGATGTTTTATCTAATGATCTCAGTCCCAATGGCGAAACATTGGTTGTTAGTGATGCCAGTAGTCCAAATGGAACAGTGACTATTAATGAAGATGGCACTCTTAACTTTACGCCCAATCCTGATTTTTATGGACCAACAACCATTGTTTATACTATCAGTGATGGAGCAGGTGGTAGTGATACTGCGACTGTCTTTATAGACGTTACTCCAGTAAATGACCCACCAACCGCCAAAGATGATGCGCTAACCACGGATGAGGACACCGCCGTTGCTGTCGTATTAGAAGGTAGTGACATTGATGGCAGCATCGCAAGCTACACCATCTTGCAAGTACCGCCAGTCAGTCAAGGCGTATTAACCTATGATGACGATGGCGATACTACCACTGCACCAGTTGAAGTTACCGCCAATACGGTATTGACCCCAGAGCAAGCCGCAAGCTTGCAATTTGTCCCTGCACCAAACTTTAACGGCGCCGTAAACCCGATTAAATACAGCAGCACCGATGATGATGGGGCGGTCTCACAGCCTGCGACGATTACTCTTGATATTACCGATGTCATTGATCCGCCTATTGCTGTCGATGCCACCGTCAGTACTCTTGAGGGTACCCCAGTATCTGTACCGCTTATCGCCACAGATGTTAATGGTACAGTTGAGAGCATTACCATTACCACGCTACCAGATGCTGCCCAAGGCGTCTTAAGCTATACCGACGCCACTGGCACCAGTGTGCCTGTTGAAGCAGGCGTTGCCATACCCGCAGATCTAGCCCAAAGCGTGATCTTCACTCCAGCCGATAACTTTAACGGCGCCATTGACCCGATTGAATTTACGGCCACCGATGATGATGGTGAGACAGACACCGCGGTAGTCACCATTACCATGACCGATGTCAACACCCCACCAACCGCCAAAGATGATGCGCTAACCACGGATGAGGACACCGCCGTTGCTGTCGTATTAGAAGGTAGTGACATTGATGGCAGCATCGCAAGCTACACCATCTTGCAAGTACCGCCAGTCAGTCAAGGCGTATTAACCTATGATGACGATGGCGATACTACCACTGCACCAGTTGAAGTTACCGCCAATACGGTATTGACCCCAGAGCAAGCCGCAAGCTTGCAATTTGTCCCTGCACCAAACTTTAACGGCGCCGTAAACCCGATTAAATACAGCAGCACCGATGATGATGGGGCGGTCTCACAGCCTGCGACGATTACCCTTGATATTACCGATGTGAATGATCCACCGATTGCCGTCGATGCCACCGTCAGTACCCTTGAGGGTACCCCAGTGACTGTACCGCTTATCGCCACAGATGTTGATGGCACGGTTGAGAGCATTACCATTACCACGCTACCAGATGCTGCCCAAGGCGTCTTAAGCTATACCGACGCCACTGGCACCAGTGTGCCTGTTGAAGCAGGCGTTGCCATACCTGCAGATCTAGCCCAAAGCGTGATCTTCACTCCAGCCGATAACTTTAACGGCGCCATTGACCCGATTGAATTTACGGCCATCGATGATGATGGTGAGACAGACACCGCGGTAGTCACCATTACCATGACCGATGTCAACACCCCACCAACCGCCAAAGATGATGCGCTAACCACGGATGAGGACACCGCCGTTGCTGTCGTATTAGAAGGTAGTGACATTGATGGCAGCATCGCAAGCTACACCATCTTGCAAGTACCGCCAGTCAGTCAAGGCGTATTAACCTATGATGACGATGGCGATACTACCACTGCACCAGTTGAAGTTACCGCCAATACGGTATTGACCCCAGAGCAAGCCGCGAGCTTGCAATTTATCCCTGCACCAAACTTTAACGGCGCCGTAAACCCGATTAAATACAGCAGCACCGATGATGATGGGGCGGTCTCACAGCCTGCGACGATTGAAATATCTGTAGTATCTGTTTTAGATACGACTTATGTGGTGATAACGGGTGATAGCAATGTCATAGAGGGTAGTGAAGCAGAGTATTCTGTTCAACTTCTCGATTATGAGGGTAATCCAGTTGTTGTAACTCAAGATACAAATGTCGTTGTTAAATTTACTAATCAGACAACGGTTGATGGCGACACTGAGTATGTAGATGGTCAAGAAATCGTAGTTACAATACCTAACGGATCTTCTAGGGCGCCTCTTGATGTTCAAACCATTGATGATTATTTAGCAGAAGGTAGTGAAGATTACACCTTAGAAATCATTGCCATTGGAAATAATGAATTCGAACAAGTAAGTACAAATGGGTTCACTGATAGTAAGGGTGCTGAGCATGTAGCAACTGTTACAACTACTATTACTAATGATGCCCCTCTAAGTTCTGAAGATATCGTATATGTGCGTTTATTTGGAAACGATAGTGTGGTTGAAGGTGATGCTAATAATGAGCTGAATCACAGCATAGAAATTGTTGATTCTTTAGGTAATCCAGTTTCTGTATACACCGGACAACAGCTTACCGTTACGTTGGCATACAATCCAGATTTAACGTCTGCTGATGATTATTCTAGTGATAATACGATGCCACCAAGCAAAATAACGACTGTGGTAATTAATGGAACTGATGAAGGATTGACTCAATTTCCGATTACCAATACTGTGATTAATGACCTTTTAGATGAGGGTATAGAAAGTTATACCTTATCTGTGATAGCAGTAAATGATGATAATAATAGTTTTGAATTAGTGCAGTTTAATGCTAATGATAGTGTGGTTGGTTTAATTAAAGATAATACTGATATTAGCACTATCATTTTAACAGGCGCTGAGTCTGTTGAAGAGGGCGGTGACGCTCAATATACGGTTGAAATAGACAATGCCCCTGTCACTGATGTGACCGTAGACATCACTTACACCTATACCAATGTCCAAACTGGTGACATCGAAACCAATACTGAAACAGTCACCATTAAAGCGGGTGAAACAACAGCCACCTTTACAGTAGATGCGGTAGATGATCTGCTTGCTGAAACCGATGAGAACTTCACCGTAACCATCTCTAATCCAGTAGGCGGTGGACTTGAATCCATTGTTGTTGATGAGACGCAAGACAGTGTCAATACAGCAATCGTTGATGGTACAGCAACCAATGATGACACGGTTTATGCAGTTATCACAGGTGATGCCACAGTTGATGAGGGCGACACAGCAGATTATAGCGTTCAGCTACTAGATAACGATGGCAATGCCGTTGTAGTCACCCAAGACACCCAAGTGACAGTGACCTTTAACAATGGCACCACTCAAGATGCTGACACCGAATACAATGACACCAATACGATTACCGTCACCATCCCAGCAGGACAATCAAGCGCTCCACTAGATGTTGAAACAGTAGATGACTACCTAGCCGATGATGGTGAGAACTATACGTTAACCATTACTGAGGTAGGGGCGAATGAATTTGAAGCCGTCAATACAGAGGGTTATACAGACAGTAATGCCGTAGAGCATAACAACGATGTGACTACCACCATCAACAGTAACACCGATACCGACAGTAGTAACGAGAACGGCTATGACAGCAATGATGTCATTACCGTTAAGCTTACTGGTAATGCCTCAGAGACGGAAGGCGATAACGTTACCTTAACGCATACCTTAGAGCTTGTGGACGCTAATGATGATCCAGTCATGCTTTATGAGAATCAAAGCTTAGAGATTACTTTAAGCTATAGCTCAGATGCTACTGATGCCGATGACTTTACCGCTAACAGTAAACAAACCACCGTGACCATCACAGGCACAGCAGAGGGCGTATCTAGTGCTGAAATTAGCAACACCATCAAAGATGATTTACTAGGCGAGGGTACTGAAGCCTATACCCTAACCATCACTGACGTTAACGATGTGAATAACAGCTTTGAGAAAGTCGACATTGACAATCAAGACAGCGTTACCGGTGAAATAGTTGATGATACAGATGTTACTACTATTACCCTAAGTGGGGACACCAGTGTTACCGAGGGCAGTGAAGCTCAATATGCGGTTGAAATAGACAATGCCCCTGTCACTGATGTGACCGTAGACATCACTTACACCTATACCAATGTCCAAACTGGTGACATCGAAACCAATACTGAAACAGTCACCATTAAAGCGGGTGAAACGACAGCCACCTTTACAGTAGATGCGGTAGATGATCTGCTTGCTGAAACCGATGAGAACTTCACCGTAACCATCTCTAATCCCGTAGGCGGTGGACTTGAATCCATTGTTGTTGATGAGACGCAAGATAGTGTTAACACAGCAATCGTTGATGATGCAGCAACCAATGATGACACGGTTTATGCAGTTATCACAGGTGATGCCACAGTTGATGAGGGCGACACAGCAGATTATAGCGTTCAGCTACTAGATAACGATGGCAATGCCGTTGTAGTCACCCAAGACACCCAAGTGACAGTGACCTTTAACAATGGCACCACTCAAGATGCTGACACCGAATACAATGACACCAATACGATTACCTTCACCATCCCAGCAGGACAATCAAGCGCTCCACTAGATGTTGAAACAGTAGATGACTACCTAGCCGATGATGGTGAGAACTATACGTTAACCATTACTGAGGTAGGGACTAATGAATTTGAAGCCGTGGACTTCAGTGATACCGCGACAAACAATGTCACCACCACCATCAACAGTAACACCGATACCGACAGCAGTAACGAGAACGGCTATGACAGCAATGATGTCATTACCGTTAAGCTTACTGGTAATGCCTCAGAGATAGAAGGCGATAACGTTACCTTAACGCATACCTTAGAGCTTGTGGACGCTAATGATGATCCAGTCATGCTTTATGAGAATCAAAGCTTAGAGATTACTTTAAGCTATAGCTCAGATGCTACTGATGCCGATGACTTTACCGCTAACAGTAAACAAACCACCGTGACCATCACAGGCACAGCAGAGGGCGTATCTAGTGCTGAAATTAGCAACACCATCAAAGATGATTTACTAGGCGAGGGCAATGAAGCCTATACTCTAACCGTCACTGACGTTAACGATGTGAATAATAGCTTTGAGAAGGTCGACATTGACAATCAAGATAGCGTGACCGGTGAAATTATCGATAACACCGACGTCACGACCATTACTCTAAGCGGTGATACCAGTGTTACCGAGGGCGGTGACGCTCAATATACGGTTGAAATAGACAATGCCCCTGTTACTGACGTAACCGTAGACATCACTTACACCTATACCAATGTCCAAACCGGTGACATCGAAACCAACACCCAAACAGTCACCATTAAAGCCGGTGAAACCACCGCCACCTTTAAAGTCAATGCGGTAGATGATCTGCTTGCTGAGACCGATGAGAACTTCACCGTAACCATCTCCAACCCTGTAGGCGGTGGACTTGAATCCATTGTTGTCGATGAGACGCAAGATAGTGTTAACACAGCAATCGTAGATGATGCAGCAACCAATGATGACACGGTTTACGCAGTTATCACAGGCGATGCCACAGTTGATGAGGGCGACACTGCAGATTATAGCGTTCAGTTACTAGATAACGATGGTAATCCAGTCGTTGTCACCAAAGATACGCAAGTCACAGTGACCTTTGAAAATGGTAGCACTCAAGATGCTGACACCGAATACAATGACACCAATACGATTACCGTCACCATTCCAGCAGGACAATCAAGTGCTCCTCTAAATGTTGAAACCGTAGATGATTACCTAGCCGATGATGGTGAAGACTATATGTTAACCATTACTGAGGTAGGGGCGAATGAATTTGAAGCCGTGGACATCGGTGGCTTTACCGACACCACAGGCACCACGCACAGCGGTGTGGTGACCACCACCATTGACAGCAACACCGATACCGATAGCAGTAACGAGAACGGCTATGACAGCAATGATGTCATTACCGTTAAGCTAACGGGCAATGCCTCAGAGACAGAAGGCGATAACGTTACCTTAACGCATACCTTAGAGCTGGTTGATGCTAATGATGTTGCCGTCATGCTTTATGAGAATCAAAGCCTAGAGGTCACTTTAAGCTATAGCTCAGATGACACCGATGCCGATGACTTTAGCGCTAACAGTAAACAAACCACCGTGACCATCACAGGCACAGCAGAGGGCGTCTCTAGTGCTGAAATTAGCAACACCATCAAAGATGATTTACTAGGTGAGGGTACTGAAGCCTATACCCTAACCATCACTGACGTTAACGATGTGAATAATAGCTTTGAGAAAGTCGACATTGACAATCAAGATAGCGTGACCGGTGAAATAGTTGATGAAGTAGAGGGCAGTAAAGACGTTGTCTATGCTCAAATCACTGTCGACCAAGACAGCATAGAAGAGGGTGGAGAGCTTACTTACACCGTCACCTTAGTAGACAAAGACGGTAATTCTGTTGACGTACCAGCAGGCACTGACATAGAAGTAGTGCTAGATTGGAGGGGTACAGCAAGTACAGGACAAGACACCAGTGCACTACCAGATAGTATTACTTTATCTGGCACTAACAGCACCACCTTTAGCGTTGATGCAACAGATGACGTTCTAAAAGAGGGTGCAGAACCGCTTGTCGCCACTATTACTGATGTCATCGATGCAAGCAACCACTTTGAAGATGTTGCACCCCGCACTACGGATGACGCCAACGTTGCCACTAGTGAAATCGTTGATGATGCAGCAACCAATGATGACACGGTTTATGCAGTTATCACAGGTGATGCTACAGTTGATGAGGGCGACACAGCAGATTATAGCGTTCAGCTACTAGATAACGATGGCAATGCCGTTGTAGTCACCCAAGACACCCAAGTGACAGTGACCTTTGAAAATGGTAGCACTCAAGATGCTGACACCGAATACAATGACACCAATACGATTACCGTCACCATCCCATCAGGACAATCAAGTGCTCCACTAGATGTTGCAACGGTAGATGACTACCTAGCCGATGATGGTGAGAACTATACGTTAACCATTACTGAAGTAGCTACCGACGAATTTGAAGCGGTGGGCTTTAGTGGCTTTAGTGACAACAACAACGTTGCTCATAGTAACAATGTGACTACCACTATCAACAGCAACACCAATGGCGACAGCAGTAACGAGAACGGCTATGACAGCAATGATATCATTACCGTTAAGCTTACGGGTAATGCCTCAGATACAGAAGGCAATGACGTTACCTTAACGCATACCTTAGCGCTTGTGGATGCTAATGATGTACCAGTGACGCTTTATGAGAATCAAAGCCTTGAGATTACTTTAAGCTATAGCTCAGATGACACCGATGCCGATGACTTTACTGACAACAGTAAGCAAACCACCGTAACCATCACAGGCACAGCAGAGGGCGTCTCTAGTGCTGACATTATTAACACTATCAAAGATGATTTACTAGGCGAGGGTACTGAAGCCTATACCCTAACCATCACTGACGTTAACGATGTGAATAATAGCTTTGAGAAAGTCGACATTGACAATCAAGACAGCGTGACCGGTGAAATAGTTGATGAAGCTTTAGATAACGCGGATATCACGACCATTACCCTAAGCGGTGACACCAGTGTTACCGAGGGCGGTGACGCTAAATATACGGTTGAAATAGACAATGCCCCTGTTACTGACGTAACCGTAGACATCACTTACACCTACACCAATGCGCAAACGGGTGACATCGAAACCAATACGCAAACAGTCACCATTAAAGCGGGTGAAACGACTGCCACCTTTACAGTAGATGCGGTAGATGATTTGCTTGCTGAGACTGATGAGAACTTCACCGTAACCATCTCCAACCCTGTAGGCGGTGGACTTGAATCCATTGTTGTCGATGAGACGCAAGATAGTGTTAACACAGCAATCGTTGATGGTATAGCAACCAATGATGACACCGTTTATGCCCGTATTGTCAATGATGACAGCGCCGTAGAAGGAGAGGAACTCACTCATAAGGTTGAACTAGTCGATAGCGATGGCAAACCAGTAATGGTTGCTGAGGGAGAGAGCATTACCGTTACCCTAAGCTATAGCGATGACCTAACTGCCAATCCTGTAACCGCTAACCCAGATGGTAGCAGTGATTACACTGGCCAAACCAGCGTGACCATAGCAGCAGGTCAATCAAGTGCTGTTATCACCAATAGCACCAATGATGATCACTTTAGTGAAGTGGATGAGGTTTATACCGTCAGCATTGATAGTGTGACTCAAGCCAATGGCACCTATGAAGCCGTTGCGGTCAGTACAAAGCCTGAAGAGCAAAGTGTTACTGGTACGATATTAAGCAACACAGATACCGATAATGAGCCTGAGAGTGGCTACAACAGCAACGATACCGTTTATGTACAACTTGATGGTAATGCCAGTGTTACTGAAGGGGATGCAAACTCAACCCTCACCCATACCATTAAGCTTGTGGACAGTAATAACATTGCCGTTAATTTATATGACGGTCAAAGCATAGAAGTTGACCTTGTTTATAGTCGTGATGACACCGTGGATGCGGACTATGAAGGTGACCGAATTGCAGACACTATTATCATTACGGGTACAGCAGACGGCGTAAGCGAGATAACCCTTAGCCAAACTGCATTCGATGACATCCTTAAAGAGGGAGTAGAGAGCTACACCTTAAATATAGAAGCAGTACGTGATACCAGCAGTGGTATTAAATTCGAGAATGTGGTTGTTGATACGGATAACGACAGCGTAACCGGTGAAATTATCGACAACACCGATGTCACCACCATTACCCTAAGCGGTGATACCAGTGTTACCGAGGGCGGTGACGCTAAATATACGGTTGAAATAGACAATGCTCCTGTTACCGATGTAACCGTTGACATCACTTACACCTATACCAATGCGCAAACGGGTGACATCGAAACCAACACTGAAACAGTCACCATTAAAGCCGGTGAAACCACCGCCACCTTTACGGTAGATGCAGTAGATGATCTGCTTGCTGAGACTGATGAGAACTTCACCGTAACCATCTCCAACCCTGTAGGCGGTGGACTTGAATCCATTGTTGTCGATGAGACGCAAGATAGTGTTAACACAGCAATCGTTGATGGTACAGCAACCAATGATGACACGGTTTATGCAGTTATCACAGGTGATGCTAATGTTACCGAGGGCGACACAGCAGATTATAGCGTTCAGTTACTAGATAACGATGGTAATGCCGTTGTAGTCACCGAAGACACGCAAGTGACAGTGACCTTTAATCATGCGACAACAAACGGCACTCAAGATGCTGACACTGAATACAACGATGCACAAACCATAACCGTTACCATACCAGCGGGCTCATCAAGCATCGACTTAGACGTCGATACCATTGACGACTATTTAAATGATGATGGTGAGAACTATACGTTAACCATTACTGAAGTAGGGGCGAATGAATTTGAAGCCGTCAATACAGAGGGTTATACAGACAGTAATGGCGTAGAGTATAACAACAATGTGACTACCACCATCAACAGTAACACCAATACCGACAGTAGTAACGAGAACGGCTATGACAGCAATGATGTTGTTACCGTTAAGCTTACTGGTAATGCCTCAGAGACAGAAGACGATAACGTTATCTTAACGCATACTTTAGCGCTTGTTGATGCTAATGATGTTGCCGTCATGCTTTATGAGAATCAAAGCCTAGAGGTCACTTTAAGCTATAGCTCAGATGACACCGATGCCGATGACTTTACCGCTAACAGTAAACAAACCACGGTGACCATCACAGGCACAGCAGAGGGCGTCTCTAGTGCTGACATTATTAACACCATCAAAGATGATTTACTAGGTGAGGGTACTGAAGCCTATACCCTAACCATCACTGACGTTAACGATGTGAATAATAGCTTTGAGAAAGTCGACATTGACAATCAAGACAGCGTAACCGGTGAAATAGTTGATGATACCGACGTCACCACCATTACCCTAAGCGGTGATACCAGTGTTACCGAGGGCGATGACGCTCAATATACGGTTGAAATAGACAATGCTCCTGTTACCGATGTAACCGTTGACATCACTTACACCTATACCAATGCGCAAACTGGTGACATCGAAACCAACACCCAAACAGTCACCATTAAAGCCGGTGAAAACACTGCCGACTTCACTGTCGATGCGGTAGATGACCTGCTTGCTGAGACGGATGAGAACTTCACCGTAACCATCTCCAATCCCGTAGGCGGTGGACTTGAATCCATTGTTGTCGATGAGACACAAAACAGTGTCAACACAGCAATCGTAGATGATGCAGCAACCAATGATGACACGGTTTACGCAGTTATCACAGGCGATGCCACAGTTGATGAGGGCGACACTGCAGACTATAGCGTTCAGCTACTAGATAACGATGGCAATCCAGTCGTTGTGACCGAAGACACCCAAGTGACAGTGACCTTTAACAATGGCACCACTCAAGACACAGATACCGAATACAACGATGCACAAACCATCACCGTCACCATCCCAGCAGGACAATCAAGTGCTCCACTAGATGTTGAAACAGTAGATGACTACCTAGCCGATGATGGTGAGAACTATACGTTAACCATTACTGACGTAGGCGCTAATGAATTTGAAGCCGTCAATACAGAGGGTTATACAGACAGTAATGGCGTAGAGCATAACAACAATGTGACTACCACCATCAACAGCAACACCAATACCGACAGCAGTAACGAGAACGGTTATGACAGCAATGATGTCATTACCGTTAAGCTTACTGGTAATGCTTCAGAGACGGAAGGCGATAAAGTTACCTTAACGCATACCTTAGCGCTTGTTGATGCTAATGGTAAACCAGTAGATATCTCATCCGGACAAAGTATCGTCGTTAATTTGGCATATCTCCTTGATGACACTAATGCAAGTGACTTTACTGCTGACAGCAAACTTACAGAGGTAACTTTTGACGCAACGACAGGTAATACCATAACTTTAACCAACACTGTAGTCGATGATACCTTAATAGAAGGTAAAGAGAATTATCTGCTTGAAATCAGCTCTATTGATGCTTCAAACAGTGGCTATGAGAAAGTTGAAATACATTCTAAAGACAGTGTCATTGGTGAGATTATTGATGATGTTAATACAAACCCAGATAGTAATTCTGTTAAAGAAGATGGTATTACTAAAGTCTCAGGTAATGTGTTAGACAATGAAGAAATTGGGAATGGTACAACAGTTACCTTAACTAATTCGCCAACTAATGAAAGTGATTATGGGTCATTAACGCTTAATAGTGATGGCAGTTATACCTATACTCTTGATAATGATAGCCCAACAGTACAAGCTTTAGCTCAAGGTGAAAAGGTTGAACAAGCATACATTTATGAATTAGAAGATGGAACAACGGAAACGCTAACCATTACTATCGAAGGTGCTAACGACGCACCAATCTTGGATATATCTGCTAATGACAATACAACATCTGATTACACTAATAATTTTGTTGAAGGTGGCGATGCTGTCGCAATTGCAGATGCAAGTAATATTGTCGACATAGATAACAACGATAAGGTATCCAAAGTGGTTGTTGAGCTGACTAATCCAGAAGCTGGAGATAGTCTAACTTTAGGTACGTTACCTAGTGGGTTTAGCGTATCAGGCGATGGTACGTCACAAATTGTCATCACTGGTGACGCAAGCCAGCAAGCCTATCAAGACCTAATAAACTCGATAACATTTAATAATAACTCCACAACGCCAAGTGAAGTCGATAGAGTTATTAAAACGGTGATAACGGATAAAAACGGTCTAGATAGCAACACGACGACAACTACAATTAAGGTTGATTCCACACCGCAAGCGGTCAATGACACTACTCAAGTTGCTGAAGGTGGGGTAACGATCACCAGTGACTCTCAAAACCTTAACTTACTTACCAATGATGACTTAGGCACGCCTAATACCACTATTACTGGCTTTAGTTATAATGATGTTAATGGCGAAGCTCAAGTTGGCGTGACAGGAACTGAAGTCACAACTCAATACGGTGAAATCATCATTAATAGTGATGGGTCATGGGAATATACTTCTGATATAACTGAGGTGAATCTAGAAGGTGTGGTAGAAGGCATTACTTACACCATAACCGATAGCGATGGTGATACCTCAGACGCTTCGTTTGATATCACAGTAACGGATACTAATCCAACAGCGCTTCGTCCAGAAGTGACGGTCAGTGAAGATGATTTAGCTGATGGCACAGATTCAGTGAAAGAGGCATTAATTGCCACCCATAACCTTGATATTACCAAGGGTGCAGATGCCATTAGTAATACGCAATTCACTGTTGATGAAACCATTAGTGGTCTTAATGCGTTGAATCTTACTTCTGCTGGTGAAAGTCTCGATTATGCTATTAGTAATGACGGACATACTGTAACAGCGACTAAACAAACATCTGGTGATGCTGTATTTACTATCGATATCAATAATCCAACTGAAAACACGGGTGAAGATCAATCCTTTACATTCGAGCTGTTAGATCAACTTGATCATGCGACAAATACCGATTCATTAACATTGCCCATTAATTATGTCCTAAAAGATACAGACAGCAGTACTACTCAGCAGTTTAAAATCATTGTTGTAGACGATGGTGTATTAGCGATAGACGATACAGTTGTCGAAGTTGTTGAAGATTCGTATGACAACACAGATGCTAGTACTATTGAAGCCTCAACCGTTTCTGGAAATGTGACGGATAATGATTTAGGTGCAGATAGCAATTTACAGATAAACACCTTTAGTTATCTTGATGAAAATGGTGATGAAGTTAATGATTCTACCGATTTCGGTACAGCCTTAGTGACACCTACAGGCACTTTAACTGTTAACAAAGACGGCACTTGGACCTTTGAAGCAGATAAAGCGATTGATAACCGTGACCCAGCGCCAAACCTGCAAAACGATGGTTCATTTAGTTATACCTTAATTGATGCTGATGGTGATACTTCTAATAGTGCCACGCAAACGATAAGAGTCACTGATACAACGCCTGAAATTGCATCCGATGAAAATGTGGTATTGGATGAAAATAAATTGTTTGGTAGTTCTGGGGTTCGCGCCATTCATGAAGTTAAGGTCAGTAACGCATTTGATATTCAGGGTAATGCAGATGATATTGCTGATATTTATTTCACAATAGATGATGGGGAGCCAACTAATTTCTTCTTAAGTAATGGCAATCCTTTATATTATCGCTATAAAGAGGATAGCGCGGGTAATATTGATTATAGTACGATTTATGCAACCACCTCTCAGGCAGGTCCGATTAATGATGGTGTAGATGCTCAAGGCAATTTTGATGCATCTGCCAGTAATGTCGCCTTTAAAGTAGAAATCGATCCAGCTACCCTAAGCTATGAGGCAACATTATTCAAAACCATTAGACATTATAATGTCGATGCTGATAATGATGGTGAGTTAGATAACATCATATTCGATTTAGGGTATGCGGTTATAGACACTGATGGTTCTATTGATGAAGACACATTTGATGTTGAGGTCAAAAACAGGACAGTTAACTTAGACTTAGATTTCGAGATAAATGAAGCCGATTATGGAGATAAAACCGAGGACGGTAGAGATGTCTTAGTTATCAATGTTGCAGAAAGTTTTGATAATGGAAAGGTTGATATTTACAATCATGATGAATCCTCAAGTTATGAGATGTCTTCAGGTGAGACCATTTATATAGATATTAACGGTAAAAAAGTAGATCAAACTGATGAAACTGCCGTCGGAACGATTAAAAATAATGGAGATGGTACGCTTGAGTTTAACCCCGATGAAAACTATTCCACCTTTGCCAATACCAATGCAAACGAGGATAATTTAGTTATCTTTAATGTCAAAGCCGTTGATGGCGGTACGCTAATCGACTTGGCAACTACCATTCAAGTTAATCCAATTGAAGATGCGCCTATTATCATTATTGATGCTGATGACGTTAATAAAGTGGGTGATGATTACGTGGTTTATGTCGAAGAAGATACGTCAGCTCAATTAGGATTTTTAGCACCGATAATTGGTGATTTAGGCGTCGAGACAAGTACAGATTTATCGAATTATGATGCAGATTATGTGATGGGTACATCGGTACCTAATGATGATGATATTAATGGTGGTTCCGTTGATCGTGCAGAGCGCTTCGGTGCGATAACCCTTAGTGGTATTGTTAAGGGTGCTGAGCTTTTTTATATAGATGACGCAGGAGCTAAGCAATCTGTATTTATAGGGTCAAACAATGATACCGATGTCGACATTCAAATATCTGATAATCTCAATGCAGCACACATTGCTGGATTAGGGACAGAAGTTGTTTCACTGACTCAAGCTCAGTTCGAGTCCCTGCAAATAGCACCACCAACACATAGTGGTAACAATTTTGATATCACGATGAGCGTAACCGAATATGAGGTTGATGATTCTGGTAATCCTATTACCACAGAGTTTGAGACTCATGGTATAGAAACCACAGCGACAATAACCGTTGATGTTCAAGCGGTGACTGATAAACCTTCTATAGCCCTAGTTGATAATGATACCAATGACAATATAACTCTGAGTGATAGCAATAGCGATGGTGATAATGACACCATTAATGCAATTATTGATGAAGATACCTCATTAAATCTTAAAGACATTATTGATGAGCAGTTTCCAGACAACGATGGTTCAGAGCAATATCAGTATCAGTTTTCAGGTTTGCCCGATGGTACAAAGATAGTTGTTGGTAATATTACCCAAACAGTTGTCGATGGGGATGTCGTGACTTTTGATTTAACAACCGTTGAAGAAACAACAGACCCTATTGTTTCTATTACACCACCAAAAGATTTTGCAGGTAGTATTAATGACGCTACCATCACACTCATTACAAAAGATAGAGAGATGGGTGGTGAAACTGATGTGACGGATGGGGCAGACGACACTCCAAACATCGTATCTGAAGAAACTTCTGTTGCTCTAAATTTAACGGTCAACCCAACCATAGACGTAACTGTCGAAACACCAAATAGCGGTAAAGAAGATACTGCTATCAACTTGTTTACTCAAACGAATGGTGATTCTATATTTGAAGTCACTGATGATTCAAATGAATCAATATCTAAAGTTGGTATTCTTAAATCTGAAATTGATACGCTAATTTCAAGTGGTGCAGTGATTGCTTTAGATGGTACGGCCATTACAACCAGTGAGTTAAATGTTAATGGTGAATACTACCTATTTGATACAGCTACTCTAGCTAATTACACCATCACGCCGCCTGCGCACAGTAGCACTGATATAGATTTAACCTATTATGTAGAAACTACCGATGGTTCTGTTGATAGTAATAATCCTATTGCAGATAGTAAAACATTCGATGTAACCATTGAAGTTACTCCAGTTGCAGAAAGTGTCGATAGTGACAGTGACAATGACGGCACCAATGATGTCGCAATTAATGATGATCATGACTATCAGACTAACGCATTTGAAGATGGTGATGATGATAAAGTCAGCAGTACAGAGCCTGTGTGGTTTGATTTATCTCAAGAAGGAATCTTCGTACTTGCTGAAAAATGGTCTAATGAAGATGATACTGCAAGTTTTGGATCGGAAGATCATACAGACGGTACGACTGATTCTGAAGAGACGTTTGCTCGCTTAACGATACAAACCAAGGATGAAAACGGTAACTTCGTTAATACAGCAAGTGCTCAAATTCGTTATGAGATAGACGGTCAAGTTATTATTGAAACGATAGGCATAGATGGTATAGATGTACCTGCTAAAGCACTTGAGTCTATGCAATTTATTCCACCAGAAAACTACGCTGGTGAATTAAAAATTATAGTTAAGGCAGTAACCATAGATTATGATGAAGATACCAATGCGAAAAGTGCTGAAGTCGAATCTGGAGAATCTATACTAACGTTAACTGTTGAATCGGTACCAGACGATGTCTTAATAAGTGTTCAACCAGCTCGCGGGGCTGAGGATGCGGGACGCTCTGATGGTAATCCAAATGGTGAGTCGCCATATATACCAGACTCTACTATAGATGCGCCTGAAAATGGTATCAAGCTCAAAATTAAAGCGCAGTCAGAAGATGAAGATGGTTCTGAAACCTTTAATATAACGATTGATGCAATACCAGATGGTGCTGCTTTATATGTTTATAATCCAACAAGCGGCGCATATGTATTAATAGACAAAAACTCATCGGGGATTGCTGAAAGCATTGAAGTAACCGATTCAGGTAATGGTACTTGGTCTGTTAAGCTATTAGATTATGACGATGCAAATACTCCGTATTTCATTCCTCCGTTAAATGATGATACAGACTATACCTTATCAGTAAGTGGTGAGTCTGTTGAAGATGGCGTCACTAACTCTACGGGTGAGGCTTTAAATCTATTTGTTAAAGTAGATGAAGTCCCAGACAAAATTCTTAACGACGAGTTGAATCAGATCACTCAAAGTAATGATTCTACAATAGACAATCCTGCCCCTGGCACCTATGCAATTGTTACAGAAGAAGCAAACAATAATATTGAGTTTAAGTCTATTTTTGCGACTTATAATGATGCTGATACGTCAAATGATATTGTGTCTTATGATAGTGATGGTTCGGAGGTAGTGACGTATGTCATAACTGGGCTTGATGATCGCTTCACGATGTCTGGTAGTGATGTTACTTTCCTAGGGGGTTCAGAAGCAGGACGCAAATGGGTAGTGACGAAGGATGCTATCGAAACGGGTGAGGTTAATATCCAAACTGAGGATAACTTTGCTGGCGTAATAGACTTTGTTATTAAAGGTATTAGCACAGAAGAAGCAGGGGGAAGTGAAACAGCGCAGAACGATCGAGAGGTTAGTATATTTGTAAAACCTGACGCTTCTGACAATGACGTTGTCAATACAATCGTTGATCAAAATGAAAATGCACCAGTAGTTTTGGATTTTGAATCTGCATTTAATAAAACTGATACACCGGATGACGCTAGAAATGGTGTGGAAGCGTTAAAGAGTGTGTCGGTCAAAGTTACTGATTTAGAAGCGTTGGGTGTTCAACTTAAAGTTGATGGTACTGTTATTGACAGTAGTCAAGCAGATGATATCACTGGATTTTATGTCATAAATAGAGACAGCAATGGTGAGCTACCTGAAGTTACAATTGAAGCTTTAATAGATGATTCTGAACCTAATTATGTAAATCATCAATCTGGTACTGGCTTATATGAATTTGCTATTCAATATAATGTGACTGATTCTGTATATAGTACAGAACAAGTTTCAGACGCTAGCTTAGTCTATCAGACAGAAACGACTGAAGATGCTGTTTATACAGTTGATGTACTCCCAATTACTGATGAACCTTCTTTATTAAATTCTACAGAAATTGCTGTTCCTGTAACCATTGATATAACAAATACAGACGCTACTGATAATGAAGTTGTTAAAACTGTCACACTGACGTCTCCAGACAAAGATGGGTCCGAAAAATTTACTCGCGTAGAGGTTAAAGGTGTTCCAGATGGAATTTTAGTAGAGGTGGATGCAGAGGGCGCTAGTGGTAATTATGTTGAGGCTATTAAAGCGGGTGATACATGGTATGTAGATTTCGCTAATGAAACCATCGATAGCACGGACAGTGCGAGCGTTGACATCAAGTTCAGCATAAAACAAGGCTATGATGTAGATAGTATTGCAGACTTACCGATTACTGTGAGAGCTTTCAATCAAGACGCCCCAGATTCAGAAAGATCTGCTCAAGTAACTTTCCCATTAACGATAAATACCAATACGACAGGTGGTGATAATGAGGATCCTGATTTAATAGCAGACTTAACAGTGACACCTATCACGCTGATAGAAGATGGAGAAGGTCAGCCATTAAGCGATTATGTGACAGGTACACTTAATGATATTGCTTATAATAATCAAGATTCTGTGCCGTTCTCCTTCACTATAACCAACCTTCCTGAGGATGTGTTGCTCGAATATACTGACGGTACTGTGTCTGGAGCATCGGTAACCAAACAAGGTGATACTTGGTTAATAAGTGGTAATGCAACTCAAGATTCTGATATTGCGGATCTGTTAAGTCAAATCACATTGGTTCCGACACGAGATTTTAGTACAAATATCACCGATTCAGCTAATCCTGACAATGAAGCGGTTACGTTAGATATTTCGTTTACGGCAACAGACAGTGAAGGTGACTCTAAAACAGTTACCGCTGCTGATGCAGACTTCCCAATAGGTAATCCGGGATCAAATGATAGTACGTTAATTGTGCTACCAATAACTGATTATATGGACTTCAACGAAGCTAATCCTAGTGATCCAGCAAATAATGACAACATAGTCATTGATGAAGATACGCCTATTGCCTTAAACCTAGATTTAACAAATACTGCTGACTCAGGTAGCGTTAATGTGATTAATGGCAAGGTTTACTTAAAAATTGCTGATGATGCAACAGTCAATGGCGAATTAACAGATACAGATGGTAATCCACTAAACGTCGTTAGTAATCCACCAAATACTGATCTAGTAGGCGATTACTATGAAGTGGAGGTTGACCCTAATAATCCTTCGTCCGCTAACTTTAAATTTCAGCCCGCTACAAATGAAGACGGTAATGTAGTTGTCGAAGCTTATGTCGTGCATCAGGAAATTTCAGATATTGCAAATCACGATACCACCATCAAAGTCTCGCGTAAGGATTTCGAAATAACTGTTGAACCAAGTCCAGATACATTAGTTTTAGAATTATCAAACGATTCAGAATTGGCTGTTGATGAAGATAATGAGGTGAGTATTGTCTACGATACAGTTCAAACCGATGAAGATGATCACCCTGCTACTTTTATTATCGAAAATGTAAATGATGATTTTAACGTCGTCTATATTTTGGATGACGGAACAGTTGAGTCAGCTACTAAGACAGGTTTAGGCTCATGGAGTGTACCGAGTACTGCAGATAACCCAACACCAGTCATTAAAATTATCGCGCCTAATAACTATAGTGGTCAAGAAACTATAGATATTTCAGTGCTTAGCGACGGTGGATTACAAGGTGAGACTACTTCTGTAGACATAGAGTTTAAGCCAGTTGCCGATGCTATTGAGTTTGACCCACAAAAGACAGCTGGTACTGCTTACGAATGGGTCGAACTGAATACCAATACACGACTTATTGATGATGACGGTAGTGAAACGTTAACACTAACCTTATCACCCGAGGCAGGGCAGATGTTTAATGACACTATGTTGTTTAGAATTGGCGATTCAGGAGAGGTTATTGGGCTTAATAATGGTGAGACAGCTAATAATGTGACTGTTAATTTTGATCAATCGGCTAATGATGGAGCAGGTGCTTATACCATATCTGGCATAGGCGTTGATGATGTAAATAGCTTGCAAATAATGTATCAGAATTATAATGGTGACATTAATTATACGGCTCAAACTATAGATCCTAGTAATCCAGATTTAGGACAGGAATCAACAGGAGTTGCAACCCTAAAACTTAATAAATCAGTTGATATCACTACTGGCGATGAAAATAATACCATTAATACGACTGATAGTAGCACTATTGTTAGTGCTGGAGCTGGTGATGACGTTGTAAATGGTGGTGCAGGTGACGATACCATTGATGGCGGTGCTGGGGCTGATAACATAAATGGTGGCGCCGGTGATGATATAATCACTTATGACTCGTCTGACATTAGTATTAACGGCGGTGATGGAGAAGATACATTGCTTATACCATCTACTACTTCTGGTGTTATTGATTTCAGTACCCTAAGTGATGTATCAGATATTGAATCCATAGATTTAACTGAGTCTACCGTTGAGCTTTCAAATATATCTGTGCAGGATGTTATCAATATAACCAATAATGATAACGTATTTAAAATTGAGGGAAATGCTGATGACAGTGTTTCATTAGTAGACGGAGAATGGGAATCACCAAGTAGCTCAGGTGGCTATTTGGTTTACAAAGCGGTTAATAGCGATGTCACCTTACTAATCAATGACGATATATTATAAGTCCTAATTTAATCTTCTTTAATAAAACAGCCCGCTATGAAATATAGCGGGCTGTTTGTTTGAATAGGTCATTAAAGTATCGAAATTTAATGACAGACTAGTCAGCGCCGAGTCGTTCTAAAATCTCATCTGGAAAATCAACATTGGTATAAACGTCTTGTACGTCATCTAAGTCTTCTAACATGTCTATCATCTTCATGACTTTTTCAGCATCATCGATATTGTCAATGACTGCTGTAGTAGAGGGAGACATAGTCACTTCAGCATTGCTAGATTCGTAACCGGCGTCATTTAATGCATCTTTAACCACACCAAAACTATCAGGCTCAGTTATCACCATAAGCGTCTCACCGTCATTTTCAATGTCTAACGCGCCTGCCTCTAAAGCCACAAGCAAGATTTCATCTTCGAGTGACACATCATCAAAGGTAATTTCACCACGTTTGTTAAAAAGATAGGATACCGAACCTGCTGTGCCAAGATTACCATCATATTTAGTAAACGCGTGACGCACTTCACTCACGGTACGATTGACATTATCCGTCATTGTCTCAACCAAAACAGCAACGCCGCCAACCCCATAACCTTCGTAAGTCAGCTCATCCATCTCGCCGCCTTCACTGTTACCAGCGCCGCGTTCAATGGCACGCTTAATGGTGTCTTTGGTCATATTAGCGGACAGTGCTTTTTCAACGGCGGCGCGCAGGCGAGGGTTACTCTCTGGGTCTGGGTCACCCTGTTTGGTAGCTGAGACAAGCTCACGAATTATTTTGGTAAAGATTTTGCCACGTTTGGCATCTTCTTTGGCCTTCTTGTGCTTAATATTTGCCCATTTAGAATGACCCGCCATAATCTGTTTATCCTTATTAAAAGTGTGATGTCAAATTGTGAAGTAAATATGTTAAGTGAATAGTTCATTAGCTATAATCGGTCGCTAATACTAAAGAATAAAACCTATAAAATTAAGAGTTTGTTAATAGACAGCGACGACCGTAAGAGATGTTTTTAATACGTTGAACGTATAATTATATCAGAAATATTAGATTTGCAAGACTGCTATCAGAGGATGAAAATAAAGGTTTGGCATTCAAGATAACGTCATAAATAATGCAATTAAAGACACAACTAGGAGGTTGATCAAATCATTAAATGAGCATGACTGCCAACAAAGTTGATGCAATAGGTAACATTGCTGAATTAATCACGTATAATGTCAAGGTATTATAGACCAGTTACCCTTATATATGAAAAAACTCACCTTAAATAAGCTCAATACTTTACGAAATCGCATTCATATTGTGATTGAAGGGACAGATACCCCTTTAGGTAAATTTTTTGACATTGTCTTACTGATCGCAATCGCTGCCAGTGTCGGCGTGGTCATGTTAGACAGTGTGCTTTATTTGCGTTTGCAATATGGTTTGATATTTTTCTATGCAGAATGGTTCTTTACTATTTTGTTTACTATTGAGTATCTATTACGGTTATTCTCCGCGCCCAATCGCTTTCGTTATATTTTTAGTTTCTTTGGGGTTGTGGATCTATTATCGGTATTACCCAGTTACTTAAGTCTTATTTTCGGCGGTGTGCAGTATCTAATTGTTGTTCGTATTCTACGAATATTACGTGTCTTTAGGGTACTAAAGCTCAAAGCCTATATGCAGCAGGCGGGTTTTTTAGCCTCTGCACTTAAAACCAGCCAGCAAAAAATTACCGTATTCTTCTTATCGGTATTACTATTAGTCACGATATTTGGCTCAGTGGTCTATGTGGTGGAAGGCCCTGAAAATGGGTTTACCAGTATCCCCGTGTCTATATATTGGGCAATTGTCACCTTGACGACTGTCGGATATGGGGATATGTCGCCTAAGACGCCCTTAGGTCAGGCCATTGCAAGCATGGTAATGATTACCGGTTATTCAATCATTGCGGTACCCACAGGTATTTTCACCTCAGAGCTTTCAAAGAGTATGCGACCGCAGTTGCATCCGATAACTTGTCCAAATTGTGGTAAGTTTGGTCATGCAGCTGCTGCTCAGTTTTGTGATCGTTGTGGTCATGATCTTCATATCTAGTTTGGTTAATTCTAGTTTCGTTATTTATAGTTGAATCCATCAGATGTACTGTCTAATAGTAAGACTTACTTTAATAGTTAGACCTAGAATGGTTAGACCTAATAGCTTACGTTTATGATATTCAAAAAATGCCACACATGCTCTAATAAATGTCGCATTAACCCTTTTAAAATGTTTAGGCAGTCATATACTAAGCCTATACCTATAAACTTACAAAACCATTCAACAAACTAAACCCTTAAAGTTAAAAACCATAGAACTTATAAACTAGATGCTTATAAACTAGATGCTTATAAACTTCAAACCTAGAATAAGAAGAACCCGAAAATATGCCAAATTTATTAAAAAGATCGTTAAATGTTGCCAATCGTGTTCGTCACACTGCTAGCGTAGCAGGCCTTTCAGCGTTAAGAGTGGCAAAAGGGGAGCGTCCCGATGCCGTCATGCTAAGAGAAACCTTTGAACAGTTAGGCACTACCTATATTAAGATTGGTCAGTTTATCGCCAGTACGCCCTCGTTATTTCCTCGTGACTATGTGATTGCCTTTCAAGGCTGCTTGGATCAGACCACACCTCTGCCGTTTAAGTATATTGAGCAGGTCTTAACAGAAGAGCTGCTTGAGGGCTCAGAGACGCTAGAAGATAAATTCGCCAGTATTGATAAAAAACCCTTAGCATCCGCCAGTATTGCACAAGTTCACGCCGCCACATTGCATAATGGCCGTGAGGTTGTGTTAAAAGTGCAAAAGCCTGATGTTGATGTCATCATGCAGACTGATCTTGGTGTGCTGCATGCCGTGACTAAGCTTGTTGAGAGGCTGATGCCACAGATGCGTTTTGCTAATATTTCACCGATTATAGATGAGATTCGCATCCGAATGATTGCTGAGACTGACTTCATTGCAGAAGCTAAAAATATTGATGACTTTCAACAGTTTTTGCAAATGACCGGCAATAAGCAAGTTGTGGCCCCCGAAGTGGTGGAAGAGCTAACGACAAAACGCGTACTAACTATGAGCCGGCTACATGGGATGTCAATGGTGGATGAGGTGGCCATGCGTCAATACTGTGATGATCCTGCACAGGTCATGGCAGATACCCTTAATACTTGGTTTGCAAGCCTCATGTTTTGTAATAGCTTCCACGCCGATCTACATGCGGGCAACTTGATGCTGCTGACAGATGGGCGCATTGGTTTTATTGACTTTGGTATTGTCGGTAAGTTAAAACCGGAGAGTTGGCAGGCTTGTATGGGCATGATGCAGGCACTCAATGAAAATGACTATGTCACCATGGCGCAATGTATGATAGACATGGGCATGACTCATGAGCGTGAGCATGTTGACCAAGCCCAGTTGGCGGGCGATCTTGCTAAGATGATCACCCGTATTATGGCTGAAGATAAAACCTACACCAGTGGTAAAGCTTTTAATAGCAAAGAGCAGGCGGACGAGCTCAATAAAATGATGCTAGAGATCGTCGAGGTGGGTAAGCGTCACGGTATTCATTTTCCTAGAGATTTTGCCTTATTGACTAAGCAGATGCTATATTTTGATCGCTTTATGCGTACGCTAGCCCCTGATATGGATATGTTTAATGATGCAAGGGTTAATTTATTAGGGCGTCAGGCTTAACCTAATCGCATAAATTAAGCGCATAGCTTAATCGTATAAACTATAAGCTGTTAATTAAGGTTTTAGAACTAAAAAGTGTCCCATAAGAAGTTAATATGATAACCAAATTACCTCGGTGGATTTTAGTAGGTGGGGCGGTACTTGCGTTTAGTGCAGGCTGCGTCAATATCATTGCCTTAAGTGGCTTTACACAGCTATCGGTATCACATGTCACAGGTAACGTAAGCTTATTCTCAGCAGCCATTGCAGCAATGGATTGGTCGTCTCTTTTATTTATTGGCGCCTCACTGTTGTCCTTTTTATCAGGTGCTATTTTAAGTGGTTATCTGGTAGGTCAGCATTCTTTAAAGCTTGGGCGTCAATATGGACTGGCTTTATTTGCTGAAGCGGGACTGTTGATCTGTAGCTTTATACTATTTTTTCATCATGATTACTTTGGACAAATGCTTGCCGCTATGGCGTGTGGGTTACAAAACGCGATGGTCGCAACCTATAGTGGCGCTGTCATTCGAACGACACACTTAACGGGATTAACGTCCGATATGGGTGCTGCTATCGGCAACTGGTTAGCGGGGCGTCCGATTAGTAAGATGACCTTGGGGTTTCAAGCGATTATATGGTACAGCTTCTGTGGCGGCGGTGTGGTAGGGGCTTTAGGATTTTTCAAAATAGGCTATGCCGCTATGCTTATTCCTATTCTGATTGTTTTTTCGGCAGCGGTGTTTTATCAGATAGCCTCAAGTCAATTGCCAGAAAAAAGAGATGCTTAAGTACCGCTATGGCTTGAGTATATATTCTATAAGGCGCCAATGGTTGCTCATCCAGATAGTTATCGATTTCAAAACTATACCTTTTCTATAAAATAACCCATCAATGATCAATAGTTGTAGCGAGTGGTAAAGCGAAGCGTAACCCACGGATTTTTAGATGACTCTAATCATTCAGGTCATTCAGGTTTAGCTTTAACTTATTTAATCAGTTATTTAATCGCTTATTTAATCGCTTATTTAATAATGCCGCGGTTAAATACTTCGCGTAGCTCAAAGCTGGTATGCACTTGGCTAACGCCTTCAATTCGATTTAGGCGGTGTAATAAAAACTCTTCATAATGGGCCATATTTCTCACGACGACTTTCAGTAAGTAATCTTCCCTGCGACCTGTTACGATACTACAGCTGACGACTTCTTCAAAGCTTTGAATTTTATTTTCAAACTCAGCGAAGCGATCGGCAGTATGCTTATCCATACCGACTGCTATATATATAGCTAAGCTATAGCCAAGCTTCTGTGGGTCAACCGATGCGTGATAACCGGTAATAATACCTGCTTCCTCTAAGCGCTTAACGCGTCTTGCGCAAGGTGTGGCAGATAAGTGAACGGCCTCCGCAATATCAGTAATACTCATACGAGCATCCTGCTGTAGTAAGGTCATGATTTGATGATCTATTTTGTCTAGCTGCTGATTTTCTTTATCAAAGTTGTTATTAATAGACATTTATTTGTTATCCCGTTCAATAAATAGAGAGTATCACTAATTTTAATCTAAAATATATAATAAAACACTATTTAAATGACATATTTACTCAAATTTTGGTGATTTAATCGCTAACGTTTTTGGTATGATAGTCAGCATACATTAGGATAGTTTGTATTGTTTAGAATAGATTGTTTAGGATAGATTATTTAGGTTAATTAGCCTATATCCAATTAAAATTAATTATATACCGAAATGATAATTTAAAGACCAAAGAGGGCATCCCATGAGCCAAGTAATGAGCCAAACAGAAACAGTTGAACCAAAAGTGAAACCTAAATTTGACGCCTTTGATTTTCGTAAATATCAGCCTTTTGCTTTTGCGCCAAACCTACCTGATCGTACTTGGCCAAACAAAACCATTACTCAAGCGCCGATTTGGACCAGTGTAGATCTACGTGATGGTAACCAAGCCTTGATTGACCCGATGACCATTGAACAAAAAATGCAATTTTTTAAAGTGCTGGTTGAAGTCGGTTTTAAAGAGATAGAAATTGGGTTTCCCTCTGCTGCCCAAGTTGAATTTGACTTCGCGCGTAAGTTAATCGAAGAGGGTCACATTCCTGATGATGTCACTATTCAAGTATTGGTGCAGGCGCGTGAGCATTTGATTGAACGCACTTTTGAGGCCTTAAAAGGCGTGCGCCGTGCCATTGTCCATGTCTACAATTCTACGAGCCGAGTACAACGCGATAAAGTATATGGTAAGAGCAAGGATGAGATTAAACAGATAGCATTAGATGGTGCAAAAATGCTTAACGACTATGCTGACAAGCATCCAGAGACGCAATGGGTGTTTCAGTATTCTCCAGAAAGCTTTAGCCAAACTGAAACGGACTTTGCAATCGAAGTATGTGATGCAGTCATAGAAGAATGGCAGCCTCAAAACGGTCGAGAAGTTATTATCAACTTACCCGCAACCGTTGAGTCTTCAATGCCAAATATTTTTGCCGATCAAGTTGAGTATTTTTGTCGTCATCTAAAGCAGCGTAGTGATGTCATCATTAGTTTGCATACTCATAATGACAGAGGAACCGCTATTGCGGCGGCTGAACTTGGCATGCTCGCCGGAGCAGACCGTATTGAGGGTACTTTGCTTGGCAATGGTGAGCGTACGGGTAATATGGACATCATGGTCATGGCGATGAATTTGTTTAGTCAAGGTGTCGATCCCGAACTTGATTTTAGTGACATGAGTAAAATCGTCAACATAGTCAGTGAGTGTAATAACTTGCCTGTGCATCCTCGTCATCCTTATGTGGGCGAACTTGTATTCACGGCGTTTAGTGGATCGCATCAAGATGCCATTAAGAAATCTTTGGATTATAACGAGAAAAATCGCGAAACAACTCAAAATATCTGGGATGTGGCTTACTTGCCCATAGATCCTGCGCATATTGGGCGTAGTTATCAAGATGTGGTTCGTATTAATAGTCAATCTGGGAAAGGCGGGGTCGCCTACATTTTACAGCGTAATTATGGCTTTAACTTACCACGCTGGATGCAAATTGACTTTAGCCGTGTGGTACAACAAAAAGCAGAAGATGCGGCGCGTGAGCTTAAAAATGAAGAGATTTTAGAAGCTTTTGAATCCACATATTTACAAAATTCAGGCTTTGAGTTATTAGACCATAGTGTTAATAATAAAGCCGGTCAGGTCGAGTTTCAGGGTCAAGTGGTGATCAATGGTGAAACGGTAGAAATTAACGGTAAAGGCAATGGGCCGTTGTCTTCATTTATCGATGGGGTTGCTCGACATACGGGAAAACAGCTTCATATTATTAACTATTCAGAGCATGCAATGACGCAAACTTTTGCTAATGGTGTTAATGGCAATAATGATGCCATTAGTAATGACGCTAATAATAGCGATAAGACCAATGCTCAAGCCGCGGCATATATTCAATTAAATGTTGATGGTGAGATATACTCAGGTATTGGGACTCATACTAGTACTGTATCGGCGATGTTGAAAGGGGCGTTATCAGCATTGTCACAAGCCGTTTAAACAGAACTATCTGGCTTAAATATATTTTCTTTTAATTCTAAAAAAGGCTTGCCAGTGTGCAAGCCTTTTTATTGGTTTTGAGTCGGACTAAAGTAAAAAACTGTCGTACTATAAACTTTGATACTATTTGACCAAATTTATTCAACCCAAAGCTTTTAACGCAAAACTATTTGGCCCAAATCTGCTGATGCTTTTGTCTTAATTGAGCGTCGGTTTCGACGCGCTCAGGATCTTGAATGATACAGTCAATAGGGCAAACCTTATCACAGGTCGGAGCCTCATAAAAGCCCACACATTCGGTACATAGACTAGGATCAATAACATAGGTTTTTTGACCCTTTTGTTCATAACTGATCGCCTCATTCGGGCACTCAGGTTCGCATATATCACAGTTGATACAGTCAGAAGTTATCTTAAGCGCCATAACGCTCTCCTAATATCAGTATGGAGACTTAGAATAATTGTAGATAAACCCTTTACGAGCTTTGAGTGAATTCAGCACACTCTAATTTTCACCAATTAACCCTTACAATTTACTAAGGTGTTATCAATATTTACCAAATAGCTTTATTCACTAAGTGGCATTTAATATTCTCCCAATAACCATCCACTAATATAAGCAAAATACTCACGGAACCACGCATTATATCGTATTGATAGTGGGGTGGGGCTGGCAAGGGCGATGATATTTTCATACCCTTGTTTTTTTGCAATGGCTTTGGAGCGTGGAATATGAAAGTCACTGGTTACAATCGCAATCGGGTCACTGAGTTGAACGCCTTGTTGTTGCAAAATAGGCTGAGTAAATAAGAAGTTCTCTTCGGTACTGGTGCTTTGCTCTTCATGCATAATATGGTCTAAAGGTATGCCATGCAATGCGTATAAATAGCGAGCCATGGACTCACCTTCACTACGTGTCTCTCCCATACCCATGCCGCCACTGGTGACCACTACAGCATTGGATTGGTCTTTAATCAGTGGAGCGGCAGTGTCAAGACGGCTGGCAAGCGTCGGTGTAGGTACCCCATCTTCCACACCACCTCCTAAAATTATAATGGCCGCAACCGGTTGATACGTCTCGTTTGTCTGTTTGATAGTTTCATTCAACGAAAATGCAAATAGCATAAAACTAATCAACCATATACCAAAAGTCACCCAAAGTCCTTTCCATATCCTACCTAGGACCTTATGTGCTCGAATACTGGATAATATACGTTTCCAAAATAGGGCATGGATGATAAAAATTAACCCGATGAAAAAAGGCACAACGGTACCAACGTTAATTTTATCAGCAGCAATTAACAGCGTACAATCTATAGCTAGGACGAGCCCTAGAATCATGAGTATTATTCTTATCAAATTAGACATAAGTGTTTGACTATCGTTAAGTTTGGTTTCTATTATAACGTCAACTAAACCCTTTAACGATAAAAGTTCGCTCAAGTAAGCTGTCTTAAATCAATTTATAATAAATACCTTTTCTATAAATAACCTATCCTTGATAGTCTTGGTCAGACTCATTGAACTTACTCTTAGTAGTGCTTGTGCTTGTCTTACTCGATTGGTTAATATCTAGATTTTGTATACGTATACAGCCCATAGTTTAGCGATTACGTGAAAATTGGTTGCTTAACGTTTTTCATAATTAATGCGAACTCTAGTAGTTTTGCATCGATATCTTTAAATGGATTGATAATTTGAGCGGTCCAACCTGAGCCTAGCGCCGCCTCGATGGCATTGCCTTTTTTGTCCCCCATCTGTTCGAGCGTATAGGTCAAGTTGCCAGCTGGGGTCATAATCTCAATGATGTCGCCTACTTCCAACTTGTTCTTAATGTCTAAGGTCAGTTTTTCTGGGGTAATAGCGATGACTTCCGCGACAAATTGCTGGCTATCCGTTTTTGATGCCCCATAGTCATAATTTTGATATTCACTGTGGACGTGGCGACGTAAGAAGCCTTCGGTGTAGCCTCGGTTTGCAAGCCCATCTAATGCGCTGATTAACGTTGTATCAAATGGCTTGCCAGCGACGGCGTCATCAATGGCTTGGCGATAGACTTGTGCAGTTCGAGCAACGTAGTAATGCGACTTAGTACGCCCTTCAATTTTTAAAGAGTGAACGCCCATTTGAGTCAGTTCGGGTACCAGCTCTACGGCACGTAAATCTTTAGAGTTCATGATGTAAGTGCCATGCTCATCTTCATACATGGCCATCAGTTCACCAGGGCGGTTTTGCTCTTCTAATAAGACCACCTCATCGCTGGGTTGCTGTACGTAATCTTCGCTTGTATCCTTATGTTTGGTAGCCTCATTATTTAAGACCCCTGTATGATTTAAGACCCCTGTATTCAAAACCCCATTGCCATGTTGATTAATCGTTTCAAATGGTGCGGTGTTGGTTTGTTGAGAATTAGACTGACTATTATCAAATTGCTGAGGATCAAACTGCTGAGGTTGACTGTTGGTGCGCTTATTTTGACTTTGTTGTTCATCGTGATCCTTGCTAATAGGAACGATGTCACCGACTTCATTTTCATGTGCTTTATACGTGTTGTAATTCCAGCGGCAGGCATTGGTACAGGTTCCTTGGTTGGCATCACGTTTGTTTATATAACCTGATAATAAACAACGCCCAGAGTAAGCCATGCACAAGGCACCGTGTACGAACACCTCAATCTCCATACCAGGTACTTCGTCAATAATTTGGCTAATTTCTTTTAAAGACAATTCACGAGAGACAATGACACGACTAACGCCAATTTGCTTCCAGAACTTTACGGTTGCCCAGTTTACGGCATTGGCCTGCACCGATAGATGGATTTCTATATCGGGGAAATGTTCACGCACCATCATAATCATGCCCGCATCAGACATAATCAAGGCATCAGGTTGCATTTCAACGACGGGGCGAATGTCTTCAATAAAGGTCTTTAACTTGGCGTTATGAGCTTGAATATTGACTACCACATAGAACTTCTTGCCCAGGCTATGAGCATAATCGATACCGCGGCGTAAATTCTCTTCATCAAAATCATTATTACGTACCCGTAGGCTATAACGAGCTTGACCGGCATAGACTGCATCAGCACCGTAAGCAAAAGCGTATTGCATATTTTTAAATGTACCCGCTGGGCAAAGTAGCTCTGGCTTATGAGATTCTTGAGGTTTATCTGATGCTTTAGTGGTCAATGTGGCTTGAATGCTTTGATGAGAAGATGTCATGTCATTACCTTTGTGTTAGTAACATTTAATGATGGTTTTGCTTAAAGAGGGTGATTTAGCGACTGTTAATCAGCTTTTAGAACAACTAGGTCCTAATGTTAAAAAGTAATTCTTAGACTAAGGGATTAAGGTTTGGTTTTTAAAATAATAAAGACGGGCATATTATAGAGTATACTGGCCTATCAATAAATCAGAGGGTTATTAAATTTGGACTTACGCAGAATTAAAATTTGTGGGCTTGGTAATCACCTATTTACATTGTTTGAGAGGTAAAGTCAGATGTTTAATAAGTGATCCTCAGTCGCCGATAAATATTTAAATATCGTTATTTACGTAAGTTCAATAAATAATAGATCCTGAGCAATAAAAAATAGATTTCAAATCAAATTGCATTGAATACAGCTATTAATCCCTGCATAATATGCGGTGAATAGCGACTTTAATCACCGCACTTAATGCACTAAATTTAAATCACTTAAAGTACAAGTTGAATGTCACCTTATGAATACGGTTACCTACATACATGAACGCGACAACTGGACACATTAGCCTCATTAAGCCCCCATTAGTAGTAGCGCTCGGTTGCCTTATAACCATTTTAAAGTATATTACCTATCGCTAACCTAAATTGGAAATTAAAAAAAGACCATTTGTTACGTACAAATGGTCTTTTTTTAAAATGGTCTTTTGAATGTTGTAGAGTGATTTTGTTAAATGATTTCTTTTACTTAAGCCGTTTTAAGACTCAGATTCAAGGGCATCAAAGTGAATCACACTGCGAATGCTTTTACCCTCATGCATTAACTCAAAAGCCTCATTAATGTCTTCAAGTGGCATGGTATGAGTAATAAAGTCTTGTAATGGAATTTCGCCGGCAAGATAACGCTCGACATAGCCTGGTAATTCACTGCGACCCTTCACACCGCCAAATGCGGAACCTTTCCAGACGCGACCTGTGACTAGCTGAAACGGACGAGTGGAGATCTCTTCACCGGCGCCTGCGACACCAATGATAATAGACTCCCCCCAACCTTTATGACAGCATTCTAAAGCAGAGCGCATGACATCCACATTACCGATACATTCAAACGAATAATCGACACCGCCATCTGTCAGCTCGACAATAACCTCTTGGATGGGCTTGTCATAGTCTTTTGGGTTAATGCAATCAGTGGCACCGAGTTTTTTAGCCAGCTCAAATTTGCTTTCATTAATATCGATACCGATAATGCGACGGGCTTTAGCCATCGTAGCGCCGATGACCGCAGATAGTCCGATACCGCCAAGACCGAAGATTGCCACTGTGGCGCCTTCTTCAACTTTGGCGGTATTCATCACGGCACCCATACCGGTAGTGACGCCGCAGCCTAATAGACAGACCTCTTCAAGAGGTGCTTCTTTATTGACTTTGGCAAGTGAAATCTCTGGTAGTACCGTATATTCTGAGAACGTTGAGCAGCCCATATAATGATAAATGGGTTCGCCGTCTTTATAGAAGCGGGTAGTGCCGTCTGGCATAAGCCCTTTACCTTGAGTTTCACGTACCGCAGAGCATAGATTGGTCTTACCAGAGCGGCACATTTTGCAGACACCACACTCCGCTGTGTATAACGGAATCACATGATCACCAACTTCTACACTGGTCACCCCTTCGCCTACTTGCTCTACAATACCGCCGCCTTCATGACCTAAAATAGCGGGAAAAACACCTTCAGGGTCTGCGCCCGATAGGGTATAAGCATCGGTATGACACACGCCGCTGGCAAGTATTTTGACCAGAACTTCCCCTTTACGAGGCAGCATGACATCTACTTCTTCAATTTTTAGAGGTTCATTAGGGCCCCAAGCCACCGCTGCTTTAGATTTAATAAATTGATCAGACTTATCAGACATAGATTCTCTCGCTTATTTTATGTTTGTTAATTAATAATAGAGCGTTACAGATTTAGTATTTGTGACGACTGGTCATCGTTTATTTAATCCCTTTAATTTGAACTCTTTGAAAGGTAGAGCTAAACGATTATGAATAACCTTCAGTCGCCTATAAGAGTTTAAAATTTTTAATTTCCGTGCGTCTTCAATAAGAAGATTAGTTAGAGGATGAATTAGGCGATACGTTCGTGTCGCTAGACTTTTTTACGATGTCATCCAAACCAGAAACGTGAATACTGCGCTGCGGGAAAGGAATATCAATACTGTTATTATCTAATGCGACTTTGAAGTCTTCAAGTAATTGACACTGCATCGCCCACCAATCCTCATTAGATGACCATACATTTAAGGTTAAGTCGACTGAGTTATCGCCTAAGTTAGTAACCCTAACCACAGGTTCTGGATCCTTGAAGGCCAAAGGATTGTTTTTGACAGTATCCAATAAGACATCTTTGGCCTGCTTTATATTAGCATCGTAACCAATACCAACTGTTATATCGACTCGGCGGTTTGGTAACGACGTGTAATTGACAATGGCGGAGGTACTAATATCACTGTTGGGGATGACCACATCGTGGTTGTTGATGGTGGTGATGTGAGTATTAATTAAGGTAATATCAGTGACGGTACCGGTATAGCTGCTAATTTGAACATAGTCCCCACGTACGAAAGGTCGGAATATGACAATCAATATACCAGCGGCAAAGTTTGATAATTGATCTTTTAAAGCGAGACCAATGGCTAAAGCGGCACCCCCCAAGATTGCCACAATAGAGGTCGTATGTATGCCGACTTGATTTAAAGCGGCGAGGATGACAATCACTAGCAAGACGCCATAGAGCAGTCGACTTAAGAAGCTTGCTGCGGTTTCTTCCAAATGACTGCGGCTCATGACACCGTGGGTAACGTTGACAATCTTTTTTGCAACCCAGCGACCGATGACAAAGATTAGTATTGCTAAAATAAGTCGAACAATAATTTGAAAGGCATTCTCGGTGAGCGTATTAATATCGAAGGTAAAGCCTAAAAAATCCATAGCTTATGTCTCTACTGTTTTAAAATTTAAGGAAGACTACTTTAAAGTTCAAGGATGATAAAATTAAAAAGTGAATATAAAACTAAGACGTATGGTTGATTAAAATTTTGCAACTGGTTATGAGTTTAAAAAGGGGTTATGAGCTTAAAAAAAAGAGGCTAAGACAAAGTTAGCCCCATTTTGAAAGGTAAACCTGTTTGAATAGGTCAGATACAAGAAATATGATAGCAAAAGTTATAATTAATAAGAGAGTTTTATGTTCGGTTACGCTCTATTAAATATCAATGACAGATCAGTGAAGACCATTGTTAAATGTTAAGCAGACTTTAATGACCCCAACACCTGGACTAACCATTGCCAGAACTTGTCAACGCTTTCGATATTGACTCTTTCATCAGGTGAATGCGGCATTTGAATAGTCGGACCAAACGATACCATTTGCCAATGAGGATAATTGTGTCCTAACAGTCCGCACTCTAAGCCGGCGTGAATAACCGTGACATTAGGCTCGACGCCCAATACTTTGCGACCTTCACTAATGACAGTATCGGTAAGCGGCGACTGTGGGGCAGGCTTCCAACCCGGATATTCTCCGTCTAAATGAGAGGTCGCTCCAAAAGATTCAAACAAACGTGTCATTCTATTAGCCAAGTCATCGCGTGCCCCATCATCCAACGAGCGCAGCAAGTTTTGAATTTCAAGCTGATCCACTTGAGTATCAATTTTAGCAAGGTTAACCGAGGTTTCTACCACACCTTGAGTGTCCATGCTCATGCGATCCACACCATTTGGACACAAACGAAGCACCGTTAAAATATTGGTTTGCGTCTTTGAATTCCAAACTTGGCTTGGTAACTCAGTCGCTTCAATGTTAACGGTAAAGGCTCTGTCTTCAGGAGGTAAACCACGGCGTATGATATCAACTTCAGCAAGAATCTGACCGCTAAGTTCGGTAGCCTCTACGTCACTGGTAAATACTGAAAATCCTTCACGGGGGATGGCATTACGTAAATTACCGGCGTTAATCTCAGCCACCTGAATGGTGCTTGATACACTGTCCAAAAGTCTGGCAACGATTAACGCAGCGTTCCCTCGTTGTTTGATAATATCAATCCCTGAATGACCGCCTTTAAGGCCTTTTACACTTAACTTATAAGCTTGTTTGTTACTCGTTGCTTCCCATTGAATTGGTAGGGTAAAGGTGGCATCGACACCGCCTGCACAGCCTATACAAATATCGCCTAACTCTTCGGTATCAAGATTTAGCAGTAACTCTCCATTAAGCCAACCTGCCTGCAGCCCTTTGGCACCCACCATCCCCGTCTCTTCAGTGGCAGTAAATAAGGCCTCTAAAGGTCCATGAGCAATATCATCAGATGCTAATACTGCCAAGGCCGCAGCCACTCCAATACCATTATCCGCACCGAGGGTCGTTCCGTCTGCTGTTACCCAGGCATCATCAAGATAGGTAATAATAGGATCAGTGCTAAAGTCATGTTCACTGTCTTCATTTTTTTGTGCCACCATATCTAGATGGTTTTGTAGAATGACACCCGGTGCATTCTCCATGCCTTTTGTCGCAGGTTTTCGTACTAAGACGTTGCCCACCTCATCACGCTCCGCCCAAAGTCCTAATTCTTCTGCAAAATCTAAAACAAACTGCTGCACTTCATCCTCTTCAAATGACGGACGGGGAATGTTAGTCAAGGTTGAAAAGTAGTGCCACAGCTCAATAGGCTTTAGTTTAGGTTCATATTGAGACAGGGCTTGATCAAGGTATAACGGCATAATGAACTCCAGCTATAACGTGCATTGACAAAATTATTTAATCGTTTTGAATTAATCCAAATAGTTATAACTAAGGCAAATATTTTAGGTAAAGCTGAGATCTTTATTCAATGGTGTGTGGTTTTAATAATTGTAATTGTCATATCAACCACAAAAAGAGTAACCACATAATAGAATTAAAAAAATACTAAGAAACCACTATTTAACGAAGTCTCATATAGTGTGTCAATGACGTTTTATATAGTGAAAATAAAGTATATGAGTTTAGAATTAACGATATATAAATCGCTGATCTTTAATGAAAACTTAATAACATTTCGATATCTCTCACCGAAAGATTCTTCATCAACGCTTGGTCTTCTACCGACATTCTGTTGAGATGCTCTTTTAACATAGGATGAAGACCACGCGCAATTTCAGTGGTTGAAGAATAGTAGAGGGTAGGATCCTCTTTTATTAGCTTTTGCAGATAGTGTTGCAACAGTTGTTTTTTCTTATTTTGATCAAGGTCTTGAGATTTATTGGCCATGTATTGTACTCCTAAGTGGCATCGACATAGTAGCAAATTTGGCTACATATTTCTTCAAAAGTCTTTTTAATAATACCTCTGCAATCCTAGATACAACTTCTCGAGATTGCCATATTGATATTAGGATATGGCTTAAAATGAATACCCATTAACCTTTTATATCATCATATAACATCCCAACGTTAAATCTTCTCAAAGTCCATCTTCGCTCAGACCAAGATGAAAGCTTTACACTAGTAATGCATCATAACCGTTAACTACATTTTAAGTAGTATAGGCTAAAGATTCAGACATAATTTTAAACCTCCATAATTCCCTAAGGTGTTATGGAGTTTTTACTTTTTTATATTCTAAATGTGACTAAATTGTAATATTAATAATTTCGACAAACTTTTTACCGGGCCGGAATTCATATTAAAACATTTGTTCTTATTTTATGAATTATTATTTAATTTTTTCTAACATATTGAAAATATTAGTAATATTTAGCTATTAAGCTTTCCTGTATCAATTAAGTTAATTTATCTTAATGTTCAAAAAATACGAATGATTTTACTTATTTTTAGGTTTATAATCCATAATAAACAAAAGTCCAGTTTTAATATAAAATTATGATTAACATACACTTTTTCTAGCCTTATTTATCAAACCTTATTCATTCGCGATTAAATTTTAAGCGGTTTTTATTCTTCACTATCCTTCATATTTATCCTGAATTTTTTCTTATTTTTCAACCTGATTATTCAATTTTACATAGAGAACCTTATGAAAACACTTATTCTTAAAATAAACAATGAAACACAAACCCTTGCGGAACATAAAATTGTTACTCAAGATGGTATACCGACCGTAATTCATGCCGTTCAAAAGGTAAATTATGAGCTATTTGATCAAGAGACGGGTTTTGCACCTAGTCATATAGTTACCAAACGCCATGGTAAAGATTTACATATCTCATTTAGTAATGACGGACAAGACAGTGATCTCATTATTGAAGGCTTTTATAACTACCCCGATAGTGCATTAATCGGTCGCAGTGAGAGCGGTCAATATTACTACTACATTCCTGATAGCGGTGAAGTTGCTGATTATGTGACTGAGTTAGCTAATGGAGACATTGAAGGGCAAGCCTTAGGAGGTGAGTCTCAGGTGTCACCATGGTGGGTAGGCGCTGCTAATTTTGAAGGGTTTAATGCATTACCTTGGTTAGTTGGTCTTTCTGGAGTAGGTGCCGTGGGTGTCGCTTTGGGAGATGGTAGTGGATCGAGTAAGGATAGTCACAACGATAATTCAATAGATAACTCAAATACTATTCAGAAAGCAACTCATCTGGTCGAAAAAGCCGAACAGGCCGAAAAAGCTGCCGAAGATGCCTTAAAAGATGCCAATGATGATGGCGTGATCACACCTGAAGAAAATAAAAAGCTGGAAGAATTAAACCAAGCGGTTACCGATGCCAAACAAGATGCTCATCAAGCAGTAGACAAGCTTCCAGAGAGTGATGAGAAAACCGAGCTGAACGATCGACTCGATCAGATTGATGGCATAGTTGTGCCTGCGGTGACTGATCAAGATGGTGATGGTGTTGATGACGCGGCAGCACAAGACGTACAAGACGCTATCGACAAGGCAAAAGAGGCCGAACAAGCAGCGCAGCAGCAAAAAGACAATGCCCAACAAGATGACGGTATTACCCCACAAGAGCAACAAGACATCATCGCTGCCAATCAGGCAGTAGAAGATGCCAAAGCCGACGCGCAAGACAAGATTGATCAGTTGCCACCAAGCAGCACTAAAGAGGACTTGCAAGATCAGCTCGATCAAATTGGCGGCGTTGAAGTGCCTAAAGTGACCGATAGCAACGCTAACGGTATTGACGATGCGCTTGAGAACACCGCCACAAACTTAGTAGAAGAGGCAGAACAGGCCGAAAAAGCTGCCGAAGATGCCTTAAAAGATGCCAAAGACGACGGTGTGATTAGCGATACCGAGCAACAGCATCTAAACGACTTAAACCAAGCCGTTACTGAAGCTAAAGCTGCCGCACAAGCAGCGGTTAATACGCTACCTGACAGTGATAAGAAAACAGACCTGAACGAGCGTTTAGATAAGGTTGATGGGATTAATGTACCTGGTGTCACTGACGCTAACAATGATGGTTTAGACGATACATCTGCCCAGCAAGTACAAGAGCTTGTTGATGCTGCGAAAAAAGCGGAGCAAGCAGCGAGCCAGGCGCGTGATGATGCTCAAGAAGACGGCTTAATCAGTCCAGATGAGCAGAAAGCTATCATCGCTGCTAACCAAGCGGTACAAGACGCTAAAGATGCTGCGCAAGACGCCATTGATGCGCTTGATCCAAGTAAAGGCAAAGAGAGCTTGCAAGGTCAACTTGATGGCATCGCTTTGGTAGATGTGCCTGCGGTTAATGATAAAAACGCAGATGGCATCAATGACCTAACGGATGCACAAAACAAAGTAGCGGCAGCCCAAGATGCTAACGCTGCCGCGCAACAAGCGTTAGAGGATGCTCAGACTGATGGTGTTATCTCACCAAAAGAGAACAGTGAACTACAAGCTCTACAAGAGGCTATTGATACCGCTAAACAAGCTGCGCAAGAGGCTATTAGTCGACTAGCGCCAAGTGAAGACAAAGAAAGTCTACAAGCTGATCTCAATCAGGTTGAAGGCATTAATGTACCTGGCGTTAATGACGCTAACAATGATGGTTTAGACGATACAGCTGCCCAGCAAGTACAAGAGCTTGTTGATGCTGCCAAAAAAGCGGAGCAAGCAGCGAGTCAGGCGCGTAATACTGCTCAAGAAGACGGCTTAATCAGTCCAGATGAGCAGAAAGCTATCATCGCTGCTAACCAAGCGGTACAAGACGCTAAAGATGCTGCGCAAAACGCCATTGATGCACTTGATCCAAGTAAAGGCAAAGAGAGCTTGCAAGGTCAACTTGATGGCATCGCTTTGGTAGATGTGCCTGGTGTCACTGACGCTAACAATGATGGTTTAGACGATACAGCTGCCCAGCAAGTACAAGAGCTTGTTGATGCTGCGAAAAAAGCGGAGCAAGCAGCGAGCCAGGCGCGTAATACTGCTCAAGAAGACGGCTTAATCAGTCCAGATGAGCAGAAAGCTATCATCGCTGCTAACCAAGCGGTACAAGACGCTAAAGATGCTGCGCAAAACGCCATTGATGCACTTGATCCAAGTAAAGGCAAAGAGAGCTTGCAAGGTCAACTTGATGGCGTTACTGGGGTAGATGTGCCTGCGGTTAATGATAAAAACGCAGATGGCATCAATGACCTAACGGATGCACAAAACAAAGTAGCGGCAGCGCAAGATGCTAACGCTGCCGCGCAACAAGCGTTAGAGGATGCTCAGACTGATGGTGTTATCTCACCAAAAGAGAACAGTGAACTACAAGCTCTACAAGAGGCTATTGATACAGCTAAACAAGCTGCACAAGAGGCTATTAGTCGACTAGCGCCAAGTGAAGACAAAGAAAGTTTACAAGCTGATCTCAATCAGGTTGAAGGCATTAATGTACCTGGCGTTAATGACGCTAACAATGATGGTTTAGACGATACAGCTGCCCAGCAAGTACAAGAGCTTGTTGATGCTGCGAAAAAAGCGGAGCAAGCAGCGAGCCAGGCGCGTGATGATGCTCAAGAAGACGGCTTAATCAGTCCAGATGAGCAGAAAGCTATCATCGCTGCTAACCAAGCGGTACAAGAGGCTAAAGATGCTGCGCAAGATGCCATTGATGCACTTGATCGAAGTAAAGGCAAAGAGAGCTTGCAAGGTCAACTTGATGGCGTTACTGGGGTAGATGTGCCTGCGGTTAATGATAAAAACGCAGATGGCATCAATGACCTAACGGATGCACAAAACAAAGTAGCGGCAGCCCAAGATGCTAACGCTGCCGCGCAACAAGCGTTAGAGGATGCTCAG
>NZ_JBXYJH010000017.1:0-62125 GCF_057396215.1 Psychrobacter sp. CX18
TGCTCCTGCTTAAGAGAAGTCCTGCAGCAAATCATTACCACGTAGTTTAAGTTATAGCCATTACCAGATAGTTATAATCCTTCGTTTTAAGATTTACCGTTCAGTAGCTCAAAGCTTTACCCGACCAAATTGGTCATTATGTTTAAAATTAGGATTATAATATGTCAGATACTATCAAAGGTACCGTAAAGTGGTTTAACGAAGCTAAAGGTTTTGGCTTTATCGCTCCAGAAACTGGTCCAGACGTTTTTGCTCATTACAGCGAAATCGCAAGCTCAGGTTTCAAAACCTTAGCGGAAGGCCAAGAAGTTGAGTTCACAGTAACTCAAGGTGCTAAAGGCCCACAAGCCCACGGTATTACCGCAGTATAATGTATTAGTCAGTGACTACTCATTCAATGAGTATTAACTGACAATAGATTCATACAATAAAAAACGAGCCTTTGGCTCGTTTTTTTTGGTTGCTACTTTATTGCCTATTTATTGGCTTAAAAATAAATGGATTGCTATTTTGTCGTTTGGTCAGGTGATAACTCTTTTAGGATTCTCAGATATAGGACTGACATAAATAGCGATATCTAGCGTTTTAAAGCATTTGGATGTTATTTAGTGCGCTTTATATTATAGATAGGGCTTAATTTAATAGTTTGTTCTCAGCCAATAGTGGGTTCTTCTTCCTAATAGGCTCTAATTAACTAATACCTTTTCTATAACACAACTTATATTAGTCAGACTCACTGAACGTGCTATTTGTAAGGTTTGATTTGTTGTGTTTGGAATTGACTTCCGTGATAGGTTAATTTCTAGGTCTGGTATAACAAGCAACGTTAATAATAAGCAATACTAAGAATAATAGCTGCAAGTCATTATAGTCACGACTGATCGTTTATAGATTGATTGGTTTTCAAGACTGTTGTTCACGTCAATGCTAGTAAAGGCTCAGCCAGTTATATTTAAAATAATTAATTATAAAAGAGAAAATATTTAATTTATTTTAAAATAAAGCTTGCATAAGGGGTGGGTTAGACATATACTGTGCTCCTGCTTAAGAGAAGTCCTGCAGCAAATCATTACCACGTAGTTTAAGTTATAGCCATTACCAGATAGTTATAATCCTTCGTTTTAAGATTTACCGTTCAGTAGCTCAAAGCTTTACCCGACCAAATTGGTCATTATGTTTAAAATTAGGATTATAATATGTCAGATACTATCAAAGGTACCGTAAAGTGGTTTAACGAAGCTAAAGGTTTTGGCTTTATCGCTCCAGAAACTGGTCCAGACGTTTTTGCTCATTACAGCGAAATCGCAAGCTCAGGTTTCAAAACCTTAGCGGAAGGTCAAGAAGTTGAGTTCACAGTAACTCAAGGTGCTAAAGGCCCACAAGCCCACGGTATCACTGCAGTATAATGTATTAGTCAGCGACCACTCATTCAATGAGTATTAACTGACAATAGATTCATACAATAAAAAACGAGCCTTTGGCTCGTTTTTTTTGGTTGCTACTTTTTATGGGCAGCTGTGATCTTTTATGAGCTCTTTAATAAGCTTTATGCCTTTTAAGAAAATATCTTTTTATCGCTCATATTTTATCAAGGCCATTTTAATTGAATCTATTTTAGTTAAAGCTCTCTTTATTGCTAATTTAAACCCCCCGATTTTTGCTTACTTTTTGCATAAACACACAAACTGATAGAATAGGCTGTTATTATATGACCTATAATAGAGCTATAATAAAACGTCGATAAAAACCTGTGTATTGATAGTGTGTTGCTAAGTATTTATATGTCTATTAACTTAAAAAAAGTTTTAAAACCCAAAGTTATTTTATTACGCGGCACGCTGACCTTTTTGGCGCTGGTCGTTTTTGTGTTGGCCATTAAAACGCTATATACCATTACCCAAACTATTCAGCTCTCAGAAGTATTTGCCGCTCTTGAACAGATCCCTAATACTAAAATATTTTTGGCATTCATTGTTGTTGCTCTAGGTTACTTAATTCTCACTTTATATGACACGATTGCATTAAGACATATGGATATTAAGCTACCTTTTAAGAAAGTAGCATTTACCTCATTTACGGCATACGCTATCGGTCATACCATAGGATTGGCTATATTATCCGCATCTGGTGTCCGCTTTCGTATGTATGGCGTCAATAATATACGACCTGAGAATATTGCCAACGTAGTATGGTTAGTATCTATGGCATTTACGTTTGGTATTACTACTTTAGTCGCCCTGTCTTTAACCCTAAATCCTCAGGCGACAGTCACGATGATAGGGCAACTAGACAGCCAACTCGCCAACTTATCCCTAGATATCCCAGATCTGCTGCGTAGTGTCGCATTGATACGTGGTATTGGTCTGGGCTTGTTGGTGTTAGTTATTGGATTGATCGTCTGGTCAGGTCGCGAAGGTAAGCACGTTCGAATTAAAGGTTGGCGCTTTGACTTACCACCTGCAATCATACTGATTAAGCAAATACTTATCTCAATTATTGACCTAGCAAGTGTCGCTTTTGTGCTTTATTTGCTATTGCCTCAAGGTGCTGGAGTGGGCTATTTCACTGTATTCTCAGCCTTTGTACAGTCTATGATATTAGCAATCTTAAGCCATGTACCGGGTGGCTTGGGAGTCTTTGAACTAACAATGATGGCCTCATTGCCACAAGTTGATAAGGCGTATATATTGGCCATATTATTGGTGTTTAGGATACTTTATTATCTAATACCTTTCTTTTTGGCGATATTTTTCTTTTTGGCTCACGAAGTTTGGTTGCGTTGGTTTCATGAACGTAACGCATAAAAGCCCATAAAAAAGCTTGATTAGTAGCTAAATAAGATAGCCTAGTGCAAGTATTACAATGGCCATCACTGCAATACAAGCACGAGTTCGAACAACAGAATAATAAGTGATGGCTAACCTTAAGATTATCGACCTTACTGTTAAGTTGCTTTAAGTCTTTATTAATCTTCTACTAGAGTTTGAGTTTTGTGGTTGCCACCAACCATTGACTCTTCTAATGGGATAGCAGGTGTGAACTGTTCAGAATCAGGTGAGACGCCTTTAGCAACATGCTCTTCTTTCAAAGATCTAGCCACTTCTGGTGGCATATAGTTTTCATCATGCTTAGCAAGCACTTCACTGGCCACAAACACCTCTCCTTGCATTTTACCCGTCGCGACGACACCTGAGTTTTCTGCAAATAAGTCAGGAAGGATGCCTTGATAACTGACGGGTACTGTGGCATTAAAGTCGGTGATGGCAAACTGAACGTTAAGCTCATTGTTCGGGTCACGTTTCACACTGTCTTTTACCACCATGCCACCGGCACGAATACGTTTATCTTGCGGAGCTTCACCGGCTGCAATGGCTGATGGATCAAAGTAATAGTCGGTCTGCTGGCCAATGGCATAAATCACAAGTATGACTGCGATGATAGCACCTGCCAGGGTAGCTGCGACCCAAATAAGTTTTTTTCGACGGACAGCATTCATATGATTGCCTTTAATTTAATTCACAGGGTGATCGTGGCTTATTAACCCATAAGTGGCGTATTTAAATGTAGAAGAAAATGTAGAAGAAGGGGTGCTGCTCAGCGAGGACGAGACGCTGGATGACTAGGTTTTCGTTGTTGTTGTCTTGCCTGTTGAATTTTAAGCTCTTTGATTAACCGATGACGCTGATTTAGGCTATATAGAATAAAAGCTAAGACAACTATCAGAGTAATACCCCAACTAGACCATACATACGGACCATGCTTACCCATTGTCAAAAATTCTTGCAAGCTATTGAAATAAGGGTGCATTTTGCGCTCCTTTAAATGGGATTATAAGAGTGGAATTATCGTTAAATACTAAACCGTTAAGCCTTTATATTATTTCGATGAGCGGACATACTCTTTGACCCAGGCTTTATTTTGATCTCGACGCAGTATTAAGGTATTAGTACGATAAATGGCCAACGCGGCGACTAAAAAATAAGCCCCTAGTATCATGAGTAGTAATGGCGCTAACATATCTAAAGACATTTTTGGGGCTTCAGTAATGGTTAAAGTGGATCCTTGGTGTAGGGTATTCCACCAGTTCACCGAGTATTTAATGATGGGTAGGTTTACAGCACCGACGACAGATAAGATGGCTGCCGCTTTCCCGCGATTTGGAGTATGTTCAAATGCGGCAAACAACGCCATAACACCTGCATACAAAAAAGCCAAAATCAGCATAGAAGTTAGGCGCGCATCCCATACCCAAAAGGTCCCCCAGGTAGGTTTGGCCCATATAGATCCAGTTATCAAGCTAAGTACGCACAGCATAAACCCAATAGGCGCGATAGCTTGAGCGACTAAATTTGCTGTTTTTATACGCCATACCAAAAAAATCACACCCAGTACTGCCATTGCAAAGTAAATGGATAGCGCAATACTCGCTGTCGGAACATGGATAAAGATAATACGATAACTATTACCCTGTAAGTAGTCAGGCGGCGCAAACCCTAAGCCCCAGATACTACCTATTGATAGCATAATGATAGCCAGGCCTGCTAGCCACTTTACCCAAGGGGAAAAAATACGAAAAAACTCACGAGTACCCACAGTGGCTAAAAAGCCTTGCCATAGTCGTGAGAAAAACCCTTGAGTGTTAGAAGAGGGATTAGCATTTGGCATCATAAAATGACCTTGTAAGCCAGAGTTCTAGTAAGTCATAGTTTAAGCATATAAAACGCTTAAACAGGTATTCATACGTTTTGAGAGTGATACCTTTTCTATAAACTTGCCTATCCTAGTTAGATTAAGTCAGGCTCATTAAACCTACTATTTGCAGCGTTTGATTTGTTGCGTTCGATTTATTGCGTTTGTACCTGCCTGCCTCGACTGGTTGATTTTTAGAGTTAATCTCTAGGTTTGGTTTTAAATAAACTTAAAATTCACACCATTTTGATGCTTACCTATTGAAAGTTCAACAGAGCCTAAAGATAAGCAGTACTATTATAGCAAATATTAACCTTAGGGCGTGTGGAACATTCGACCATGGCACTGGCGGAGACTATTTTTTAGTCAATTTGCAGTGAAATTTTTGACGCTTAGTCATTCTAAGTTATAAAATTTCGCCATATATTGGCAAAAAAAGAGTCCCGCCCTCACTCGATCATAGCTCTCATCTTGCGAACGGCCAAAGCAGTGCTTTGCTTAATCCGTTCTCAGGGCTGATACTAAAATCGCCCCAGACGTTGTTACAAACCTAGCCAAGGTCCAATACGCTTCGGGCATTAGCGTCAGTTTGCGCCTAGTCTGGAACGATTTTAGCTATCAGCAGTGCTAATTTGCGAATGTTCCACACGTCCTAATTAAGCCATGCCATCTTTAAAGTCATGGCTATTACCCATGGCATGATGATCACTGAAAAGATGCTTCCAGCGGCAAGTAAGGCTAGGATAGGTAAGCCATTTAGTCCTGTCGCATACAAATCAACGGCTCCTGTGGCAAATATTAAAACAGGAAGCTGCATAGGCAGTGCGATTAAAGGCACCAAAACAGCGCCGTTTTTGAGAGATAATGTTAGGCTACTGGCAATAGCTGACAGCATTAATAAAAGAGGGCTACCTAGTATTATAGAGGCCAGTAGGGCAGTGGCCTCCCCCCATGACAAACCAAATAATGGAATGGCAAGTAGGCTTAATATAGCGACCAACCCACTACTAAATATCCAGTGAATGGTGAGACGCACCAATACCCATATAGGGAGGGAGGTCCTAGACACAATTAACTGTGCTAGTGTACCGTTATCCATTGCTGGTTTGAATAGGTCATCAACCCCCATTACTAATGACAATAAAGCAGCAATCCATACCGCAGGCACCCCTAATCGATGCAATAATTGTGGCTCACTGCCAACAGCAAGTGGAAATAGAGTAATAATGACTAAAAATAATACTAATGGATAGAGCCACTGTATTGCCCCTTGTTGCTTGACCTGCCATTCACGGTGCCAAAGTTGTCGGGTACCAATACCCTTAATAGCAGTCTCTTGATGAGGAATCTCTTGACGAGGCATCTTAGTATGCGCATCAGCAGAAGATGAAGGCGAAGAATGCAATGACACTAAAGCTCTCCTTCACTTTTATTAGAACTGATGTTAGAGCTGATATTAGAACTTAAATTACAGTCAACAGATGCACCAGTATCAGTAACAAAACGACGATCAAATGCAGATTCAGATTCGTCATCAGCGTTTGCTATGGATTGTGTTGATAAGTCAGTCATAACACCAGGTATGAAGTCTGATAAGTTAAGCACTTTATTGGCTACATTCACCTTTTGATGACTGGTCATCAGTACAGCGCCACCCTTATTAACAAAGTCAGTCAGTCTTTGTTGAAGTCTGGCAACCATATTGACATCAAGTGCTGTAAATGGCTCATCAAGTAGCCAGAGCGGTGTTTGCTCTGCACTCATAAGATAAAGTCTCGCTAAGGTTATGCGCCGTGTTTGTCCTGCTGAAAGCTGATTGCTGCCAATGTCTTCAAACCCCGATAAATCAACCCAATCCAATGCTGCCTCAATCTGTTCTTGTGTCGGATGAATACCATACAGGTTTAATAAAAAGGTTAGGTTTTGTTTAACGGTTAAATTTGGATGAATACCGAGTTGATGAGAGACGTATAATGGGGCTAGTGGTAAATTAGATTGACCGTAGTAAAGCACGTCGCCTTCCATTAAAGGTAATAGACCTGCTAATTGCATTAATAGAGTGGTTTTGCCAGTACCATTTGCGCCAATGAGATGGCAAATGTCACCCTGATTAAGAAAGAGCTTGACGTCAACACACAGTGGAAAGTCACCGCGCTGTACAGTAAAATTATCTAAAGCCAATATGGAGAATTGGCTTTCTAAGGTAGGGTAAACTGAGGAACTTGTGTTGTGTGGCATGATGACCTAAGTTTCAAACGGTATGTTGATTGGATTTTTTGTTTTAGGGTATTTGTTAAATATAACGGCCAGTATCGACCTATTGGAATGTGCAACAGTCCCTAAATTATTTATCAACCTGGGGCGGTAAATATAGCATAGTATAGCAAACCTAGTCCCATAACTACTTACCCTATTGTGCCTAATATGAGCTCACGTAAAAAATTTCTTTTTGGCAATGATTAACCTTCATCTATTAACCTTTATGGTGTATTGACCATTCATCTACCTAAGTCACACCTACAAGTCAGGACTAACCTTAGCCGCACAGTTAAACTACGATATGATGCTTGGGTGCATTGAAATTGATAATAAGGATGGCGACATTAGATCTCATTAATTCTTATGCGAACATTTTGAATTAATCACGGTGTTAGAGGACACTACTTTTCTGAAAGAAAGCAGACTTCTTTATAACAACTCAAGTGCATCAGTTATAAAGCATATTATATTATTGATAGTTAAGTGATTCATAGTTAAGTAATACTCAAAAAGGGCTGTATATCATTAGATATACAGCCCTTTTTTTGTGTATAAATACTTACTTTTGTAAATATTTTATAAAATTTGGTATTCGATATGAATATTTTTGAATATTTATTAAATTTTATTATAGTATATCTTAATTATATTATCCAATATACTTTTAACAGTGTATAATATTTTCAAAGCATAAAACAGTCTATTTATTAAATTATCTTCATTATGGGTTAAAATATATATTTTTATTTAAAAATCAATATTTTTTATAATTTGATTGATTGTTAAATCAATTTAACTATAATGACTTTAATATAACTTAATTTAATTTTTTATTGATTTTTATTTCTAGTAAAAAACGTATGTTTTTATAGATAAAGCATAGTAAAACAAAGCTTTAGTCAATAATATGTTTTAAGACCCAAACGAAATGTAGGTTTGTTAATACTAAGAGCTAAATTTTTTAATTCTTTAATGACATTTATGAATCTAATGAAATATTGATTCTTTTGAAGATAATACCGAATTGGTATTCTTCACATGAGTAGTAAATATATATTGTTAAATATATTAAATTTTTTAAGAAAGTATAAAGTTCTGTTTTAAATGCGATATTCATTACTGTAACAGATTTTAATTTAATACTCACTAAATTGAAAGATTTAATATAGTTAATAGCAAAATGCTATTGGACTTAATAACTTAAATTAAGTTAGATAAATCAACTATTTAGATTGTATTTTATAATTTAACAAAACTATTCCTAATTAACATATTACCTTTCATAAATATTTCTCAATTTTAAACTTAATTTTAACTAATTAGTAAATAAAACAATTAAAACAACCCATAACACTTTTACGTATAGAGATTAAACACAACTAAGGATGACACCAATGAAATACATTCAAGCCAAAAGACATCTTCGGACCTGTAGCCTAGTCACCTCCCTATGGGCGATTATGTTTGGAATAGGGTACACAGCAACAGCAGAAGACAGCATGCGTCAAGTAGACCATATAGGCTGGCACAAAACGGGTGACACCGCTTTTCAACCCATGAATGCCAGTGAACTAGCGGCAAATGAAACCAACCTCATCTTTGTACGTCCCCTAGACAACGACGGACTACAAACCAGTGCCAATATCGCCATTGACGGCCGATTCCAAGTCAGTCTACAACCAGGGCACTACTCACAAATACGTTACTGCAGTGGACAACACAACATCAGTGTCGCACCAACCGGACTTAAAACAAACGATCTCACCAACGCCTTTAGTCATCTCGTTGAATTCACCCCCCAAGAAAACTACTACATATACATTGACATTGATGACGCCACAGGCACACCGACGTTAAGCAAGCTTGAAGAAAGCGCCGCGCAGCAAATACTAAGCACCCAAAGCGAACAAACCCATCAAATCAGCCGCGTAGTTCGCGACTGTCCAGAGATAGTTGAGCCTGAGCCGCCGATTGTCATTGAAATAGACGAACCAATAAACCTAAAAGTATTGTTTGAATTTGACAAAGCCGTCATTCAGCCTGTATTCAACCCCCGCATCGAAGCGGTTGCAGACTATATGAAGAAATATCCAGACACCAGCACCGTCATTGAAGGTCACACCGACAGTATCGGAACAAACAGCTACAACATGGACTTATCAAAACGTCGCGCTGAAGCCGTTAAAAAAGAATTGGTTACTAAGTATGGCATCGCACCAAACCGATTAAGCACAGTAGGCTACGGAGAAAGCAGACCAGTAGAAAGCAACGCCACATCCGCAGGTCGTTACAACAACCGCCGCGTCGTTGCCACCGTAAGTGCTACTGAAGAATAAAGACACACTCAAAAATAAAAAGCGAATCCAAGGAATACAAAATGAAAACGATAATTGTAAAAGTAAATGATGCCGTACAAAGCATAGCCGAACATCAAGTTGTCACCAAAGACGGACAACCAACCGTCATCAAAGCCACAAACAAAGTAAACTATGAACTTATCGACACCTCGACGGGCCGAGCACCAGATCACATCATCACCAAACGTGTCGGTAAAGACTTACACGTATCCATAGAAGAAACCGGCCAAGACAGCGACCTTATAATAGAAGGTTATTATGACGAGGCTGAAAGTGCGCTCATAGGACTAGCAGAAGATGGCAGCTACTACTACTATGTACCAGATACCGGTGAAGTAGAAGACTTTGTCACAGAACTGGCCGCAGGTGACAGTGAAGGACAAGCCTTAGGCGGTAATGCACAACCAACCCCTTATTGGGTGGGCGCAGCAGATGACGGTGGCATAGCCTGGCTACCTTGGTTAGTAGGACTTGCAGGATTAGCCGCCTTAGGCATTGCCCTAGCTGATGACGACGACGATAGTCCTGCACCCAAAGCACCGATTGTCATCGAAAGTCAAGAGAACCAACAAAAGGACGATGATGGAATACCTGATAGCACTATCATCACAGGTACAGCTGAACCTAATAGCAGTATTACTGTAGTAGATAAAGACGGTAATATCATTGGTAGTACCACAACCGATCCTGATGGCAGCTTTGAAGTAGAAACCGACATCGTCCTTGAAAACGGTGAAGAATATGAAGTCATATCTAAAGAAGGTGACGACATCATAGATACCGCCACGGTTATTGGTGACACCACCGCTCCAGGCACTCCTGATCTCATTGCCAATGAAGACGGTTCTGTGACTGCAGAACCCGGTGAAGACGCTATCGAGATGATAGTTGAATACACTGATGAAAACGATGAACCACAAACCGTAGAAGTCACAAAAGGTGAAGACGGCACCTGGGGACCTAAAGACGGCACCGAACTACCAGATGGCGTTACAGTAGATCCCGAAACTGGTAAAGTCACCTTAAGTCCTGATAGTGTCAAAGACGGCACAACTGTAAAAGCTGAGAACGCTGACGAAGGCGGCAATAAATCTTCAGCGACCACTGTTGCCGGTAATGACTTAGTAGACCAAAACCCCCCAGCATCACCTGAATTAATTGCTACCCCTGATGGTGGCATACAAATGACACCAGCAGACGAAGCGGACGAAGCGACGCTTACCTATACAGATGAAAACGATCAACCACAAGAGATCACCATTGAAATAGGTGAGGATGGCACATGGACAGTACCAGAAGGAACAACCGTCCCAGAAGGTGTCACTTTGGATCCTCAAACAGGACAAGTTACCTTAGATCCTGATAGCGTTAAAGACGGATCACCAGTGACTGCTGAAAACAGCAATGATGGTGGCACATCGAGCTCAGAAACCACAGCCGGTAATGACATAGAAGACACCACCCCACCAAACTCACCAGACTTAGTAGAAACCGAAGGTGGCGGAGCACAAATGACACCTGCAGAAGATGCAGTTGACGCACAGGTTACTTACCAAGATGAAGACACCGGTGAAGAAGTAGTCATTGAGATTGAAAAAGGCGAAGATGGCACCTGGGGTCCTGTCGATGGCAGCACCGTTCCTGATGGCGTAGTTATTGACCCACAAACAGGACAAACCTCCATACCAGGCGACAATATTAAAGATGACACCATCGTTGCTGCCGAGAATAGTGACGAAGCTGGTAATAGCTCAGATAGCGAGATCACCGTTGGCGGTAATGACACCACACCAGAAGAACTAGGACCTCAAGCACCAGAGTTAGTGGCCACATCAGATGGTGGTATTGAGATGACCCCTGCTGACGAAGCAGACGAAGCGACGCTTACCTACACAGATGAAAACGATCAACCACAAGAGATCACCATAGAAAAAGGTGAGAATGGCACATGGATAGTACCAGAAGGAACAACCGTCCCAGAAGGTGTCACTTTGGATCCTCAAACAGGACAAGTTACCTTAGATCCCGATAGCGTTAAAGACGGATCACCAGTGACTGCTGAAAACAGCAATGACAACGGCAGTGCAACCTCTCAGACCACTGCTGGTAATGATCTAGAAGGTCCCATCGCACCTAATGCTCCAGTTTTAGAGGCTAATGACGATGGGTCAGTAGACATGACACCAGCAGATGAAGCAGATGAAGCGACGCTCACTTTTACCGACGAGGATGATCAACCGCAAGAGATCACTATAGAAAAAGGCGAAGACGGCACCTGGGCGCCTGCTGAAGGCGTCACTATACCAGAAGGCGTTACCCTAGATCCCGAGACTGGTAAAGTCACTCTAAGTCCAGACAGCGTCAAAGATGGTTCATCCGTTGATGCCGAGAACAGCAACGACGGTGGCGTGGCGAGCTCACAAACCACAGCAGGTAATGACATTGAAGACCTAACCCCACCGCCAGCACCAACTATCTTAGCGCAAGATGATGGCTCAGTTATCGTTGAACCTGCCCAAACAGATGCCGTCGACTTAACCATAAACTACACCGACGAAGAAGGTGAAGACAACACCATCGAACTAGAAAAAGACGACAATGGCACATGGGGACCTAAAGATGGCACCGAACTACCCCAAGGCGTTACCGTAGATCCTGAAACCGGTACCGTTGACATTCACTATGATGCCATCAAAGACGGCTCACCTATACGTGCTGAGAACAGCGATGAAGCAGGGAACACCTCAACTGCAGAATCTGTCGCGTCACGTGATCCTGTTAATGGGCCTATCGTTGAAATCATCACTGGGGACGATGAATTTGTTAATCCAGATGACCTAGATGATAATGATCAGGTACCTGTCAGCATCACTTTCCCAGAAGATAGTGGCTATATGCCGGGTGACATCCTTGAGATAGTAGGGCCTAACGGTGAACCCACAACCATTACACTCACTGAAGAGATTCTTGAAACTGGCACTACTGTTCCTGTCACACCAGTTGAACAAGGCGATACTACCGTTAACGCTATCGTTAAAAACGCAGAAGGTCAACAGATCGGTTCAGGCAGTGATACTGCACCTACAGATCTACTAGTGCCAGGCGATGTCGATGGCGATGGTAGTGCGACAGATCCTAGTGATCCAAGTAAAGGAGACCCTGATGATACTGACAATACAGATGCAGAAGGTAATCCGACTGATGATACCACTACTATCGAAGGTGCACCAATTATCAGCTTCCCAGAAGACACTAATGGTGACGGTGTCTTAAACGCCCAAGAAAATGGCGACAGCAAAGACACCACGCCTGTCCGCATCACAACCCCAGTCAACACTGATACCGGAGACACTGTCGTTGTTACAATCAATGGCGACGAACAAGACGTGATTGTCACCGAAGACGACATCACCAACGGCTATGTTGTCGTAGACGCTCCGATTAGCAAAAATGACGATGGAAGTGTAGACGATATCGACGTTGAAGCCTACGTCAAAGATCCGTCAGGCAACACCTCAAGTACAGCTACGAATACTTTAGCAGTCGACATCAGCATCCCAGGCGACGTAGATGGCGATGGTGACACTGACGACGACGATGACGACACCACCACCGAGAACGGTGCGCCAATTATCAGTTTCCCTGAAGATACCAGCGGTGACGGCACTTTAAACGCCGAAGAAAATGGCGACACAACTGACACTACCCCCGTACGTGTCAGTACACCTGCAGGCACCCAAGCGGGTGACACCGTCGTAGTTACCATTAATGGCGACGAACAAAGCATACCCGTCAGCGTCGTTGATATTGCTAATGGCTATGTAACCCTTGACGCCCCAATCTCCAAAAACGAAGACGGTAGCGTAGACGATATTGACGTTGAAGCCTACGTCGAAGATCCTGCGGGCAACACCTCTAATACTGCTGAAAATACACTAGAAGTGGATATCAGTGTACCTGGCGACGTAGATGGCGATGGAGATACAGACAATGATGATGATGATGATACCACTGAAAACGGTGCACCAATCATTACCTTCCCAGAAGACACTAGTGGTGATGGCTTCCTAAACGTCGAAGAAAATGGTGATAGCCCTGACAGTACCCCAGTTCGAGTAAGCTTACCAGTGAACACTGACCTAGAGGATACCGTTGTACTCACTATTAACGGCGAAGAACAACAAATCGTCGTTACTCAAGAAGCGCTTGATAACCAATACGTCGAAGTTGACGCAGCGATAACAACTGACACTACAGAAATTGACGCACAAGCCTATGTCAAAGATCCTGCTGGTAACCAGTCGAATACAGCGAGTGAAACGCTTGCAATAAGCACCAACAACCCTGATGCGCCAACCGTTGTCATTACTGACGACGCAGACAACAACGGCTTCTTAAATGCAGAAGAGCTAGGTAATGCCGACACAGTTGAAGTAACCGTTAGCGTACCAGACACTGTTCAGATTGGTGATACCGTTATTGTCACCGACCAAGCCGGTAATGACCTAGACACCTTCACAGTTGGCACCAACATCATAGTAGGCGGCAGTGTCACAGTACAACCGCAAGTTCCTGCTGAAGGTGAGACCCTAACCGTTACCGCAGTGTTAACCGATGCAGCTGGTAACACAGCTGAAGGCTCAGACAGTGCCGTTGTTGACACCACAGCTCCAGCCACAGCACCGACTGTCACCATCGTTGATGACGCAGACGACGACGGCTTCTTAAATACCGAAGAGCTTGAGGGTAAAACAGAAGTATCAGTAGAGGTTGTCGTCCCAGCCGATGCTGAAGAAGGCGACGTACTGACCATCACCGACCAAGCAGGTAATGAGTTTGACGAATACATCGTAGGCAGCACTGCCGGCGTCGATGCTGGTAGCACCATCACTGTACAAGCGCCAGTGCCAGCTGAAGGTGAGACCTTAGAAGTAACAGCTGTTCTGACAGACCCAGCAGGCAATGACAGTGCCCCAGGCACAGACAGTGCAAAAGTGGACACCACACCGCCGACGGACCCCGAAACGCAAGTGGCCATTGATGACATCACTGATGACAACACTCTAAACAACACCGAAGCGGGTCAAGACATCCCTGTAACCGGCACTGTAACTGGTGAATTTGAAGAAGGTGACGAAGTTACTGTTACCGTCAATGACAAACCGTTTACCACAACTGTCAACCCAGATGGTAGCTTTAGCGTAGACGTCCCAGGTTCAGACCTAGCAGAGGATCCTGACACCACTATTGATGTAGTGGTTGATGCGACTGATCCCGCAGGCAATACCGGTCCTGTCACTGCCACTAAAGAGTATGAAGTAGCGACTTCTATTGAATCAGAGAATGCGCCAACCGTTGTCATTACTGACGACGCAGACAACAACGGCTTCTTAAATGCAGAAGAGCTAGGTAATGCCGACACAGTTGAAGTAACCGTTAGCGTACCAGACACTGTTCAGATTGGTGATACCGTTATTGTCACCGACCAAGCCGGTAATGACCTAGACACCTTCACAGTTGGCACCAACATCATAGTAGGCGGCAGTGTCACAGTACAACCGCAAGTTCCTGCTGAAGGTGAGACCCTAACCGTTACCGCAGTGTTAACCGATGCAGCTGGTAACACAGCTGAAGGCTCAGACAGTGCCGTTGTTGACACCACAGCTCCAGCCACAGCACCGACTGTCACCATCGTTGATGACGCAGACGACGACGGCTTCTTAAATACCGAAGAGCTTGAGGGTAAAACAGAAGTATCAGTAGAGGTTGTCGTACCAGCCGATGCCGAAGAAGGTGACGTACTGATCATCACAGACCAAGCAGGTAATAAGCTTGGTGAATACACCGTAGGAAGCACTACCGGCGCCGATGTTGGTAGCACCGTTACCGTCACCGCCGCAGTACCTGCTAATGGCGACACCTTAGAAGTAACAGCTGTTCTGACAGACCCAGCAGGCAATGATAGTGCCCCAGGCACAGACAGTGCAAAAGTGGATACTCAACCACCGACGGACCCCGAAACGAAAGTGGCAATTGATGACATCACTGATGACAACATTCTAAACGCCACCGAAGCGGGTCAAGACATCCCTGTAACCGGCACTATAACCGGTGAATTTGAAGAAGGTGACAAAGTTACTGTTACCGTCAATGACAAACCATTTACCACAACTGTCAACCCAGATGGCAGCTTTAGCGTAGACGTACCAGGTAGTGATTTAGCAGCGGATCCTGATACTACTATTGATGTAGTGGTTGATGCGACTGATCCCGCAGGCAATACCGGTCCTGTCACTGCTACTAAAGAGTATGAAGTAGCGAATGGGTTATCATATCGTCCAACAGTTACTATTATTTCGGACAGCGATCCAGACGATGGCGTTATCAATGCTCAGGAGTTAAATGGTCAGACTGAGCTAGACGTTGAGATAGCTGTGCCATCAGATGCGCAAATCGGAGACGTCTTAACAGTTACCGACTATTTAGGTACTAGCTATACTTATGAAGTTGGTGATACCGTTTTACGTGGAGGTACAGTCACCATACAAGTCCCAGTACCGGCCGAGAATGAGACCATAGAAGTTACTGCCACATTGACTGATGCCACAGGTAACTCATCTCAAGCTTCGGACAGTGCCGTGATTGATACTACGGTAGATGCGCCAACCATCAACATAGTAGATGATGCGAATAATGATGAGTATCTCAACATAGAAGAGCTTGCAGGCAAAACGCAACTTACTGTTGATGTTGTTATTCCGGATACTGCAGAAGTAGGAGACGAGCTTACCATTACTGACCAAGCAGGTAATACGCTTGAGACTTACATAGTAGGTACAAATGCTAATGCAGGCGATACAGTGACTGTTCAACCTGAGATACCGGCTGATGGTACAGAGCTTACATTTAAGGCCACCTTGACAGATCCTGCTGGTAACAGAGTTGAAGTTACAGATACCGCATTAGTTGACCTAACCGCACCTGACGCTGTCGTAATACCACGTACAACAAACACTCTTGTAAGGGATGAAGACGGAGTTTATTTACGAGTGGAGCGTCAGGGACAAGTACGCATTGAATCTAGTACTGATGAGGATACTGACTTAATGACCTTCACCTATACGGATGAGACCTATAACCCTGAGACAGGTCTGATTGGTACACCACATGAGGCTGTAATTGCTAGAGGAGAGGATGGGAATTGGAACTGGCTTACGTTTGATGGTCAAGACGCTGTTGCCGACCCATCTGTCGTTCAATCTGCAATATTACTTGATAACACTGATTTGAATGGTGATGGGGTAAACGAAGCCGTTGTTGTCATCAATCAAGACAGATTGTTAGATAATACGGAAGTTACTGCGACCAATACTGATCTTGCTGGTAATGAAGGTAGCACAGTAACGGGAACTGCTTCACTTGATGATACAAGTGGACTGAATTATACAGTGCCTAAGGGTGATGAGTTCCAAGATAGTGCTGCCTTTAGTGATGATGCCTTTACGGGTGAAATCGAGTATGCAGGATTTATCGATGAGGACGGTAATTTTACTAAACTAACCCCAGATGGCCTTTTCGAGTTTGATGTTTCTTATAGAGATGGTGAAATCAAAGGTTATGGTTTCTCTATAGTGGATGTTAATGCCGCTAATAATGATATAGATCAATTACCTAATCAATGGATATATGACGTTGCATTCTTCGATAGTTCATACAATCAAGTATATGTAAATACGCAGATATTGACTGAGTATGTCCAGGGTGAGGTTATATAGATAACAAATGTATTCAGGAACATGCTCGAAGTTATAACTTATAACTTTGAGCTTTAATTAAAGATTTAACTTGCAGTATGTACAGTTACTATTGCAAAACAATTATTGACTAAAGGATTTAAAAGATGAGTACTAGTTTTAGAACATTTGAATTAGCAGATGACAATCTGTCTGCTAATGACGAAACAACTTTAACGATTGTGTTTGATACAATCGTTTTAGACTTTGATATTAATGATTTACTCCTAACTGGTGTAATCGTTAATGATTTTGCTACAACTGACAATGGACAAAGCTGGACTGGAACAGTGACAGCTTTACCTGATTTTAACGGACCTGCTCAAATAAGAATACAAGCTAATGGCTATCTTAATGGTGAAACTCTTGAACCAGGTAACCGGTTTGATTTAAAGTTTAATGTCGATACCACACCACCATTAGAGCCAGTTATTGAGCTTCCTGATCCGTCTGGACCAAATGGTGAGTACAATATTGAAGACGCCAATCCAGATGGTACGGTAACAGCGACCATTAACCTACCTACATCAGATAATGAGTTTGAAACTACCAAACCTGGTGATATTTTAGTGGTTAATGGTACTGAGTACGAAATCACTCAAAATATGATTGATAATGGGTTTGAGGTGGATGTTCTACCCGGACAACCAGTTATAGCTTCTATTACTGATGCTGCTGGTAATATTGGTCCTGCCACCGATGTACCCGTATCAGATGCAGATTTAGATGCTCCAGTTCCTACTATTACTATTAATGTAATAGCAGGCGATGACGTCGTTAATGACAGTGAGGCTCAAGGTGTTATTGACATTTCAGGCGTAGTTGCTGGAGAATTCAGCGAAGGTGATACTGTTACCATTAGTATTAACGGCAATGAATACACTGGTAATGTTGATGCCTTTGGAGTTTATAGTATTCCGGTACAAGGTATGGATCTTGAGGGTGGTTCTAGTATATCCGCTACTGTAACTACTGTAGATGCCGCAGGTAATACAGGTAGTGCTGAAGCTACTCGTGATTATACGACGAGTATGAACCCTCCAGAGCTTGATATTACTATTGATGATATGACCGATGACAATACGATTAATTTTAATGAATCTCAAGAAGACATCTCAGTAACTGGTACTGTAACTGGAGATTTCAATGAAGGTGATATTGTATCCCTTAATATTAACAATGGTGTCTATTCAGGCGAGGTTGCGGTAGATGGTAGCTACAGCATCATTGTACCAGGAAGTGCATTAGCGGCTGATGCTGACACCAATGTTACTGCATCGGTAACCACTACTGATGCTGCGGGTAACTCAAATACAGCGACCGCAGATCGTGAATATAGTGTTGATACAACGGCACCAGATGCACCTGCCATTAGCTTTGAAGACCCAGGTACGGATGGTATCTATAACGCTGAAGAAGTGGGTCCAGATGGTACAGTGACAGCAACGGTTACCGTTCCTGCAGGTACTGAGATTGATGATGTGTTGACTATCAATGGCACAGACTATCCAGTTACTCAAGACATCCTAGACAACGGTCAAGATATTGAAGTGACTCCAGGTGCTGATGTCGTTGCTAACGTGACTGATATCGCTGGTAACCCAGGTCCTGATGCGACCAGTACAGCACCTGCTGCTGATACGGAAGGCCCAACGGATCAAACCACAACACTGGTTATTGATGACATCACTGAAGATAACGTTATTAATGCCGCTGAAGCTGATGCGCCAGTGACCGTAACAGGTACCGTTGGTGGTGAATTCAGTGAAGGCGATGAAGTAACGCTTACTGTGAATGACACACCCTTCACCGGTACAGTTGCTGCTAATGGTACATTCGCAATTGACGTACCAGGTGGCGATTTAGCGGCGGATACCGATACCACTATTGATGGTCAAGTTGTGGCAACAGATGACTCTGGTAATACCGGCACGATCACTGCCACTAAAGACTATAGTGTTGATACAACGGCACCAGATGCACAAATTGCGGTAAATGACATCACTGATGACAACATTATTAATGCTGATGAGTCAGAACAAGATGTCCCAGTAACGGGTACGGTAAGTGGTGAGTTTAAAGAAGGAGATACGGTTACCGTCACTGCTAATGGTAATAACTTCACCGGCACCGTTGCCGCTGATGGTAGCTTCACCATTGACGTACCAGGTAGTGATTTAGCCGCAGATCCTGATACCACCCTTGATGTGGTGGTTGATGCCACTGACCCTGCTGGTAACACAGCACCCATCAGTGCTACTAAAGACTATGGTGTTGATACTAATGTCTTAGCGCCTACGGTGGTAATTACTGAAGATGCCAATAATGATGGTATTGTGAGTTATCTTGAAAATGCGACTGATACAACCGATGATGAAGGTAACATTAACTATACTGTTACAGTTGGCCCTGATGCTGAGGTAGGTAATATATTAACGGTGAACGATCAAGAGATAACCATTACTCAAGACATTATTGATAATGGTTATAATGATAGCATTGTACCTGTAGATGGTGCACAAATCGAAGTGACAGCTACTGTTACTGATGCAGCGGGCAATACTTCAGCTGTGGCTCAGGATAGTGCCTTAGTTGACTTGACTATACCAGATGCAGCGCCTATCTTCTTATGGCATTTAGGGTACAACCTGAATGATACTCAAGGTCCTTCAGATCAACGTGGTAAATCAGGTGGTAAGTATGGCACTGATGTTAACTATGAAACAGGTATCTTAAACGACTTCATCTATATTGGTTACGATGGCTTTAATAGTAATGGCAGCTTAATCAAATCTTGCTGGGATGGCGACTTTGAGCGTGATTGTGGGGACGGTGACGTTGTTTGGAAAATGGAAACCTATGCAGGCAACGATTTTGTCCAGATACGTGAAGACCAAAACGCTTATACTGTAGCAGCACTCGGTAGTGGAAATGATACTTACTATGTCCAAGGTGCATTAGATTCTAACTTACATAGCGCCCAAACAGACTCCAGAGCACGTAGCTATATCTTTACAGAAACCGGTGATGATACCGTCGTCGTCGGTGGTAATGGTAATGGCAAAGTTACTGGATGGGGTATCGACGGTGGTCGTATCTTTACTGGTAGCGGTAGTGACAACGTTACAGTGTATGGTGAGATGGACGATGGCGGCGTTATTGATTTAGGCTCTGGTCGTACCGAATACGTGACGGATAATGAGGTAGCTTCAGCCAGCACTGTAGATGCCGCAGGCGATGTAAATAATCTAACTATTACCCATAACCTTGGTGATTGTGCCTCTTATGACTTCGGTTATGTCTTTGGCGGTCTAGGTGATGATAATGTCAAGGTCGGTACTAATGTCCTCGGAAGTAGTATTATAGATCTTGGTGATGGATCTAATTCTGTCACTATTGGCTGCGATATAACTGATAAAGCCCAAGTATTAACAGGTAGTGGTGTTGACACCATCACAGTTAGACATATGGGTGATAATAGTTTGATAGATACGGGTGCAGGTGATGACTCGGTAACTATTAAAGGCTCAATGATTTATAGTTCTAAAGTCAACTTAGGGGACGGTAACGATAGTCTTTCTGTTCACACCATGAAACACCACTCGCAAATTGATGCGGGTACTGGAGATGACACGGTCACATTCTCAGGTGGTAGATTAATGGGTACTATTAATGGTGGTGAAGGTGATGATACCTTAGTACTTACCTATGACTATGATAATAGTTTAATTAATCGTTGGTACCATGAAACTAATGTATCGACTGATGATATCAGTGGCTTTGAAACTATTCAATTAAATGGTCGTAATGCTCTTGATGTAAGATTTGAGGATCTACTCCAAGACACCGATCGTGATGGAGCGCTTTATGTTCAAGGTACGAGTGCAAGTAAGGTAGATCTTGGTTCAACAAACTGGAATAGCGATGGTGCAAGCCGTGCTAAGTTTGATGATGCGACTACTGATGGTACTTGGAGCAAAGCGTCAAGTACAGTAGTAGATGGTATTAATTATGATGTTTATCATAATTCAGCCGCTTCTGATAACTCGCATGACGTATACATTGAACAAGGTATCGTTGTTATCTAAAGTTAGTCAGCTAGCGTGTTTATAAAGAATACGCACGCTTAAGACCAACAAATAATACAACTACCTGAAAACATAACTTTTAGAAAACACCTCTAGTTCAAACTAGGGGTGTTTTTTTATGACGTGTTGCGTTAAGCTTCAGCAGTGCTTAATAAGTCGTCATTGACAACCTATAATTGACCAGATAATTCAATAAACCCTAAATTTTCTAATGAATCATGTTCTATGTCACTGATTATACTATTATGTTGAAAATCGCTTTTTCGTCAATCTATCTATATGACGTCCCCGAGAAACACCGTTTTCCGATGCAAAAGTATCGACTTATTCCAGAGCGACTATTACAGGAGGGCACAGTAACCGAGGATAATTTCTTTGCGCCAAATATAGCCACTGAGGAAGAAATTTTAAGCACACATACCAAAGAGTACTGGCACAAACTAAAAACACAGACTTTATCTCGTAAAGAGGCGCGTGCGATTGGTTTTGAAATGACAGCAAATCTAGTAGAGCGGGGCAGGTATATTGCTCATGCGACTTATGAGTGTGCCTTATATGCCAAACAGTATGGCGTATCGCTTAATGTAGCAGGGGGCACGCACCATGCCTTTGCAGATCATGGTGAGGGGTTTTGTGTGTTTAATGACGTCTGTATCGCAAGCAATTTATTACTTAATAGAGGTGAGGCAAATCGGATACTCATCGTAGACTTAGATGTTCATCAGGGAAATGGTAACGCCAGTATTATGGCGGATGAGCCGCGAGTTTTTGTATTTAGCATGCATGGTGAGAAAAACTATCCCTTTCGTAAACCTCCTTCTGACTTAGATATTGATCTGGCTAGCGGAACCGATGACGATACTTATCTTGAAAAATTAATGGAAACGTTGCCTAAGCTTATAACAGACCATCAGCCAGATTTGATATTTTATCAATCAGCAGTCGATGTATTGGGGACGGATAAACTAGGCAAATTAGCACTCAGTTTAGAAGGATGCAAAAATCGGGACAAGTTTGTGCTTAGTCAGGCTAAGAAATTCAATATCCCAATTGCCATCGTAATGGGCGGGGGCTACTCTGAAGATATTAAAGATGTCGTGGAAGCGCACTGTAATACCTTTAGGCTAGCAAAGCAGATTTATTTTACAGACTGATTATTTTGAACCATTGTATTGTAAAACAAACAGGTTAAGGCTTATCACACGACTTATCATATTAAAAACAACGACAGGCTATATAATTCGCACTCTATTTTTAATAGCCTAATAAACTCTAGCATAGACTAGTCGTTCTCAATATTGACCTCTTAAGAAAAGCTAGGCTTTTCAACAACACTATATTTATCAATTGGAAGGAGAACGATAAAACGGGTACGTCCATTGTAAGTATCTGTTCGTATCAGGCCGTTATGAGCCTCAACGATCTGTGCCACTAAGGATAGACCAAGCCCAGAGCCTTTTTTCTGTTGTTGCAAGCGGACAAAGGGACTAAATATTTCGACACGTTTGTCCAGTGGGATGCCTTTACCATGATCAATAACAGCGAGTACAGCATAGTTGGGTTTGACAACTGGGTCTGCTTTAGGACGACGTAAGCGTTTACCAAAGCCGCCTTCATTTACTTTAGTAATGTCTTCTTTAGTTTTCTTATCATTTTTTGATCCCTTGTGCTGAGCTTTTGTTTTGTCAGAACTATTATGGTGTGACTTATGTGCTATTAAGGTAGGAGTAGAGGATGACTGAATAGATTCATTTTGGCGATTGCCAGTCTTATTAGCATAAGAGTGACTCTCAGTAGTCTCTAAGTCGTTGTTTATTTCTGAATGACCGTGAGTTGCAATCGAAGTATTTTTGCTTAACACCGCTTGCTCAGACGTATTCTTTAAGGATGAATTGGCAAGTGTATCATCCTGATGTTCAGAGGGTAATTCTTCAGGGTTATTGCTATTCTCATTCTCTTTAGACTCAGACTCAATAGACTGAGCTGAAGATGCAGCTGAAATCTCCTCTAACAATGGTTTAGGCGGATAAAGCGCATCTTGTTGCTTAACCACTCCGTACACATGCACTTCTATTGGAGAGATACCATGAATCAGAGCGTTATTGAGTAAGTTTCGAATAAGGTGAGTGAGTAGCTTTGGTTGACCTTCAATAATCAAAGATTGGCCGTATAACGTTGCTTCTGAATAATGCTGACACTCTTGACTGACCAAATCATAAAAGTCAAGCTTCTCATTATTTTGGGCAGCATGTCCTGCATCAAGACGGCTTACTAAAAGAATGCTCTCTACTAAGTCATTAAGACCCACTAAATCACGATTGACCGCTTGCGCTCTTTTTTTGAATTTTGCTTGCGTATCAGGTGACAGCTCACTAGCGAGCATATCCATCATCTCTATTTGTAGCCTAATACGGGTAATTGGCGTACGCAGCTCATGAGAGGCATGCGCTAACAATAACTTGTTGGCATTAATAAGTTGTTCAATTTTTTGCGCCGCTTGGTTAAACCCTCTTGCCAAACTAGCAATCTCGTCTGTCCCTTTAGCGGGCACACGGACGCTAAAGTTACCCTCACCAAGCTCCTCCATTTGTTTGCTCATCTGGTTGAGACGCCATGTCATCGAGCGCGCAATCCACCAAAGTACTAATGACATTAATGCAACGAGCACTATTGTACCGGTAAACCAGTTAAGCACAGCCCAAAGCTCTGAGCGTTGTGGCGGGTTGCGTGGTTCATATAACAGGGTATAACCTCGATCACTCATCACAGTCACGTTGACTGTATCCGATGAAAAAAAGGCCGGCAAAACTCGAGAGAAAAAAGAAGGATCTTCAGGTAGGGTTTTGGGTAAATCGCTATCGTCAGTTTGAATCAGTAAGTTACCTTGACGGTCATATAGCCCCATTTTGGCTTCTAATGATTCATCCAAAATATCAAAGCTTTTTTTGATAACGGCAAGCATAAAACGTGCTTGTAGTAGCTCATTCATCGTCGTTGCATTATCGAGCTCATCGACAAAAGGATCTACCTGACTGATAATTTGCTTAGCTAATACCTCCCAACGTGCATCAACCGAATTATTATGTACCAAATTCATTAAGGTGACCATGGCAATAGCAAATAAAACCAGTGTCAACATGACACTGGCAAATAGTTTGCTAAAGACGGAGGTAAAGCCAAATCGAGACGGTCGAGACATAAGCGTATCTAATATAATGTAGGCATAATAGGTTGAACTTGGTTAATAGACCCAGGTTAGTTGTTACCTAAACTTGATCGGTAGCAAATTGATAGCCCACTCCACGCACAGTAATAATACGTTTAGGTTGACGAGGATTATCTTCAATCAAGGCTCTTAAACGTGAAATATGCACATCAATTGCCCGGTCAATATTATCTGAACTGTCATCATTTGGCATGGCCTGCCATAACTGTTCTCGGTTCAATACTTTACCCGCATGAGTGGCAAAATAATGCAGTAGTTGGAATTGGTGAGTAGTTAAACGTACAGGCTTGTCGTCAATAGTTACCTCATGGCTGTCAGGGAATACACTCAAACGGCCAAAGGTAAGACTGTCAGATTGCCCATCAGCTTGATTAGGCTGTTCATGACGGCGTAGTACCGCACGAATACGAGCGAGTAACTCTCGAGGCTCAAAAGGCTTGGCAATGTAGTCATCTGCTCCCATCTCTAAGCCTAATACACGATCCGTGGTATCACCTTTTGCCGTTAGCATGACAATGGGTACTTTATTGGTTTGACTATTTTTGCTACCTCTAATTTTTTGGCACACTTGCATGCCATCCATATCAGGGAGCATTAAATCTAAAATAATAAGATCTATAGCACGTTCTTTAGTATCAAGGATGTCTAGTCCTTCTTGACCTGTCGAGGCATGGTGAACTTCATAGTAGTTCATGGTTAAATAATCACTGATCAGTTCAGCTAAATCAGGGTCATCTTCAATTAATAAAATTTGCTTACTCATATCTGTCCTTAATTAATAATTTTGTGGGAAGTGATTCGTTATATCTTTAATTAGGTAATAGTTTATATAGGTAATAAATAGTTTATATAATTACTGCGATCATTACTAAAATTAGTTCATTAATTAAAACATCAATTTTAAATCAATGAGTCGTTATTTACGTTATTATATCCATAATGCCAAATCACTACCTATCTTAACCATTCACATTTTGTTACTTTTGTTCGCGAATGTTACTAAGGCGCCATGTTTCGCTTAAATAGTCAAAATAAATGGTTAATGCCAATAAAATGGTTAATGCTAGTCATTAGTAATATAGGTAAAAACTATAAAAAATGAGCTTATAAGGTCAAACTATACTACTAAAAGACGATGAGAGTATAAAATTGGTAGTAAAGACTGTTAAATTATGCTAAAAAAGATATCAATAATAGTATTATTAATATTTTAGAGTTTGTAAAATATATAGATAAATTATCTAAGAAGAAAAGCTTCAATCTTAACATCAAAATCATAATTTAAAGATGCGCAAAACGCTTAAGAAAATTTAAGATTAAAAAGCGTTTCGTTATAGATTTTATATTATAAAATGATTAGCGTAATAGGTTCGAAAGATAACACTATACGATATAGGGTAACCATAATAGAGTAAGACAAATAGGGTAACAATAATGGATATTAGTTTTGAAGGTTTAAAGGTCATGGTAATTGATGACTCTAAAACCATTCGCCGTACGGCAGAGATGTTGCTACAAAGAGTTGGGTGTGAGGTTGTCACCGCAGTAGATGGGTTTGAAGCTTTGGCTAAAATTGCTGATTATAAGCCGGATATTATCTTTATTGATGTGATGATGCCTCGCTTAGATGGCTATCAAACCTGTGCCATTGTAAAAAATAATAAAGAGTTTGCTGACACACCTGTCATCATGTTGTCCTCAAAAGACGGTTTATTTGATAAAGCAAGAGGCCGTATTGTTGGGGCAGATGAATACTTAACCAAACCCTTTAGTAAAGATGAGTTATATGATGCCATTCGTCAACATCATAAGGCCGCATAGAGCCTAGTTAAGCCGCTCTTTATACTCAAACTTTATTATCTATAAATATCACAAAGAGACGTCAAATAATGAGTAGTGAGATGACAATGTATAAGGTTTTAGTGGTTGAAGACTCGCAGTCTGAAATGGCACGTTTTAAGGATATGCTGATTAAAGGTGATTTTGAAGTGATAGAAGCGACCAATGGTCATCAAGGCGTCGAAATGGCAACAACCCATCTACCCGACGTTATTTTAATGGACATTGTTATGCCAGAAATGAATGGATTTCAGGCCACTCGCAAAATATCTCGTAATGAGACGACGCGTCATATACCGATTGTAATGATTAGTACCAAAAATCAAGAAACCGATAAGGTATGGGGTAAACGGCAAGGTGCACAAGCGTATTTGACCAAGCCTGTTTATGAAGCAGAGTTATTGAGTACGATTCAAGCAGTAATAGGATAATCATTGTGGCTTTAAAGGGATTTATCGAATTACTTAGATTAGAGCGTCTTGCAGAGTCACGTAAAGCTGAACGTCAAAATAATCAGCAGCAGCAGTGGCAAGGCGTGGCATTTGAAGTCGCGGGTCAACGCTTCGTTTCCCCTATCGGTGAAATTACGCAGGTCATCGCTATTCCTGAAACATTAACGCCCGTGCCGTTATCAAAGCCTTGGTTAATGGGTATTGCAAATGTTCGAGGGCAGCTCCTGCCGTTAGTTGATCTTTATAAATTTCTGAACCTAAACAGTCAAAATCAGCCTTATAAAAAGGGCAGTTTATTACGACATAAGGTGCTGGTGATTAAACAGCAGGGTGTGTGGGTTGGACTGTTAGTAGATGCAGTTTCGCACATCAAAAAGTTCTCACCTGATCAGTATATTGCCAAAAGCTTACCCACTAGCTCCCCTTTTCTGCCTTATAACCATGGACAGTTTATTGAAAATGATCAGCAGTGGCCTGTATTTATGCCTAGCCTCCTTATTCAGGATCCTAGATTTTTAGAGGCTTCGATTCGATAATGAGTCTCATCAATTCTAAAATTATACTGATTTGATCGATATAAATGCCATTAGTTAAATAAACCGAATAAACATTACATTTTAACCACCCCTATTAGTTGAACCTACGCTGGATAATGCGTTGATAAAAGCTTACTTTAAGGACAGCCCGAATGAAAGATGTAGCCAAAATGTCTGCGAGCATGAACACTCCCTCTCGAAACAACAGCTCATTGTCTCATCCAGATGGTGATCGCAAAAAATGGATTTATGCCTTGGTAGGCTTTGGTATATTGGGCTTATTAAGCCTACTATTCCTGTTTATGAACTTGAGCAAGGTGACAGGGTATGTGGGTAGCGTCAATCAACTAGAGGTTTCATCAAGCAATTTAGCACGCCATGTCAATGAAGCTGTGTTTGTCAGCGATGAGCAACATCAAAATCAGGCAAAACAGTTATTAGCAAAGGATTTAGAAAGCTATCAAACGCTCTTAACAGAAGCACAGACCTATAGTCTGGCCGATGAACAGTTGTATCAAAGTCTCACCGCTCAATGGAATGCGATAGAGCCAGATGTCCAGTCAATTATTAATACTAAAGCTGACGCTCAACCTAATGAGGGGTCCAATGAAGAGACAGCTGAGCAGCTTCCTGACTTGCAACAAAAAGCCATTGCAATTAGTGACTTTGTCGCTCAAACCCAAGATCGTCTACAGCAGGTAGATCGAGATATCGTATCGCGTACAGGGATAATCTTTCCAGCACTGCTATTTCTTTTAAGTCTATTGGGTGCCGCTTATGCGCTTTATCGTCAATATCAAACGGCCAATGTTACCCAGCGACTGCTCATTGAAAAAGAAAAGATGCGTCAACGAGATGAGATGGATGCGCAGTTCGAGCGAGCCCGTGCTGTTGAAGAGGAAAATCAGAAAAACCAACAAGCTATTTTACGGTTATTAGATGAGTTAGAAGATTTGGCAGATGGTGATTTGACAACCAATGCTACGGTTACAGAAGACATCACAGGTGCGATTGCAGACTCCGTTAACTATGCCATCGATCAATTACGTCAATTGGTGCAAGCTATTAACAGTACAGCGGTAAGTGTTGCACAATCCTCTGAAAAAACTCAGTTGACCGCGACAGAGTTGGCTGAGGCCTCTGAGCAACAATCGAAGAAGATTGTCGATGTCTCTTCAGCTATTAATCAGATGGTAAATTCTATTGAGCAGGTATCATTAAGTGCTTATGAGTCGTCTACGGTTGCTGAGCGTTCGGTAGGTATTGCGCATAATGGGGCACAGGTCGTGCAGCGTTCAATAGATGGCATGAATACTATTCGTGAACAAATTCAAGAAACCTCAAAGCGTATCAAACGACTGGGCGAATCATCGCAAGAGATTGGCGACATTGTTGGATTGATTAATGATATCGCTGATCAAACTAACGTATTGGCATTAAATGCTGCTATTCAAGCTTCAATGGCTGGTGAAGCGGGATGGGGCTTTGCGGTTGTTGCGGATGAAGTTCAACGTCTAGCAGAACGATCTGCCAATGCTACCAAACAAATTGAGACCTTAGTCAGAACCATTCAAGCTGATACCAATGAGGCTGTGCGATCTATGGAATCCACCACGACTGAAGTGGTGCAAGGTGCTCGTTTAGCAGCAGATGCTGGCGAGGCTTTGAAAGAGGTGCAAACGGTATCGAACAATTTAGCAAACCTTATCCAGAAAATTTCAAATGAAGCACAAACTCAGGCGTCATCAGCGAGCCAAATTTCTAAAACCATGGAAGCTATTGAAGAGGTGACCTCTAAGACTACCTCAGGTACGAGGGCAACCGCACGTTCAGTAGGTCAGCTTAATGAAATGGCAGCAGCATTACAAAAATCAGTGTCTGGCTTTACATTAGAAAAAGATAATGCGCCGTTATTTAAGGATAAATAATGAGCAGTCTGACTAACCTATTTTTCACCAGTGCAGGGAAGTTCCCTATTGTTAAAGAGCGATTGCATAATTTGCATCATCAGCTTCAGCGTGAGCTGTCAGACAATATTTTGCTAAGTATCTCTCAAGGATATCAGGAAGTATGTGCTGAATTAAATAAAGCCGATTTAAATGAGTTTGCGGTATTGGCAAAGAGACTTGCAGACATTACCCTAGCAATGACTGACAAGCCCGTGTTTTTTGATCAAAGCACTGACGCTTTTAATTCTGAAGCTTTAAATACTGACATCTTAAGCTCTAAGGTCTTAAATGCCAGTGAGATATTGTTACAAGAGTTGCTAAGTTTGGCAGAGACAGACACCTATGATCAGCCCCGAATTAGCGAATATTGTCAACAATTAGAACAATTGATGATGCAGAATGAGACTGAGCCCAAGCAAATTAATGCTGAGTTCAATGAAGAGTTAAGTGACGAGTTCAATGAAGAGTTAAGTGACGAATTAAGTAACGAGTCCAATGACAAATCAGTAACGTCGCAACAAGATACTAACCCGTCTCTGCAACTACTGTATTCAAATATACAAGATAGTGATATCCCAGACGATGACGAGGATTGTGACTCTGAAATAAAAGAAATTTTTGTAGAAGAAGCGCAAGAAGTGCTTGATGCGATAACAGAGCTAATGCGTCAACTTAATATCCTCTCTTCCACTAAAGAGCCATTGACGACGGTGCGTCGTGGGTTTCATACCTTGAAAGGTTCTGGTCGTATGGCAGGGGCGCATACGAGTGCTGAGCTGGCTTGGGCTATTGAGAATATGCTCAACCGAGTATTAGAAGGTACGATACAACCTACTGCTGGTATGCAGCAATTATTACAGGATATTGTGACAGGTTATCCTGCACTTATTGATATATTTGAACAAGATGGCGATTATCCAGATCAGATGAGATTATGGATGACCGCTGCAAACATATACGCTAAAAATCAGCATCCTGAATTTGATTACCTTGACGTCATTGAAAGTCAGTCGAAGACGGTAGAACACGCAAATACAGAACAGGATGTCACTGAGTTATCAAACGTCTTACAACCTGTGGTTGATGAAGAACCATCCGTCTCGCAATTAGACCAAGAGCCAGACTCGCAATTAGCCCAAGAGCTAGACACAGAAATAGACACAGAAGTAGACACAGAAGTAGACACAGAAGTAGACACAGAAGTAGACACTATAAGTGACGCGTCTTCTACCGAGATACCAGAATCGTCACACCCTGCAAGTGCGATAGAGTCTGACTTACTTGAAGACTTAGCCAGTGCAAATGCCAGATTGGAGCAAGTGGCGCATGATCCTGAGTTGGTTAGCTTTACAGAAGAAGCGGAGCTACAAGAGCTGTTTTTTTCTGAAGCAGGGGAGTTACTAGCTACCATTGATAAAATTATTGGTGAAATGAGTAGCGACCAATCAGAGGGTATAAACGATGAGTTGGTTCGCGCCTTCCATACCCTGCATGGCGCTGCAAGTAGTCAGTCACTCGATGCTATTAGTGACATAAGTGCGACAGTCGAGCATAGCTTAGAACAGCTTCAACAGCAAGATGGACCAATAACAGACAGCCATCTGCAACTCATTTCCCAATCAGTAGAACTGATCAAACTTTATATTACCAATCATATTAACAAGCTGCAAAACAATGCCTCTAAGTCTCAGTCCACACAAATGCAGCAGGATCTCAACCTGCTGCAGCATGCTTTTGAGAGCTCCTTAAAAGAAGAGACGGAATCACAAAATGCCCAAGGCGAGGTGACTCTCAGAGTGGAAGAACTAATAGACGGTATTGATGAGCTATTAGATGCAGACTGGCAGCTCCAACAGAACCTAAGCACCTTTCAACACACCGATGATGGACACGAGCAGCTGGTTTCATATTTCGATAAATTAAGTCAACAAGGGCAAAAACTATTATCAAGAGTCTCTGAGTCTCCTAAATTTGTTACGGTACTCAATGCGCTTATCATGACGTATCAATCAGTTTGCAATGCCCCTGATATCCTTGACAATAAGAAACTGATTGACGCATTGGTTGCCGGTCAGGAGCAATTAACCGGCTTATTCGACTCCCTTGCTGGGAGTATGACTCTCAAAGTGAATGATGACGTCATTGATCAATTGCAACACTTGGTTATCAGTACTGGTAGCAGTAACACTGCTAGCAATGATGTTATTAATGACAGTAGCACTATAAGTCAAATGGATGTAGACGTTATTGAGTCATTAAGCATTCTCTCTACCCACTTTGGTACAGAAGAGGCAGAGACGCAAGATCTTGATGTTGACCACTACTCTGATCATGCTAGACAGCAGGAAGCTCTTGAGATTACTCAGGATAAGTTGCAAGCTGAAGAGTCACCATCTAATGAAAGTATCGACGTTATAGCTACTGAAGATCAGCAACTCTCTTTGCCTGTTGAGGTAATCGATATAGACGAAGAGATGTTAACGATTTTCGTTGAAGAAGCTCAAGAGCTTAATGAAGACAGTAACCGTCAGTTTATAAAGTGGCATAAAGCTCCTAATAATAGGGCACCTGTTAAAGCTTTACTGCGACACCTTCATACTATTAAAGGTGGCGCCAACATGGCAGGTATCGAAAGTATTGCTGAGCTTAGCCACGAAGCTGAGACATTATATGAATATCTTGTATCAGGAAAAATTGAAGCAACGGCGTCTGGCGTTGCCGTTATGCAATCGGTACAAGATATTTTATCCAATCAAATCGAGCGGCTCGTTACAGATCGAAAGTCATTTTATGTTCCGACGGTTATTGAACAGTTGCGTGCGTTGGCCAAAGCAAAAGCGATACCGCCTGATTACCAGTTACAAGTGCCTGTAGAGCAAGCGTTAAGATCGCAGGACACTTTGATTGTAGACGACGACGGACTGAGTAAACCAATTCAGCGGACTGACGAGACTATAGGCACTGAACAAACTGAGGCTAATGAGATTGAAGCAGTACTCGATTTAACAAAAGGCGCCGACTCAAAAGACTCAAAACTAAGCAACTTGTCAGAAGTAAGCAACTTATCAGAAGTAAGCGACAGTCAGTCAAATGAAATTAATGCCAGTAATGTACAGTCACAAAGTGCCGCGACAGACAGTGCTGAATTAGATCTCGATGCAGCGTTGGAAAATCCGACATTGGCGATGGACAATATCAGCTCTATTGAACTTGATTTCGATAGGATGAAGTCAGAGTCTTGGGAGGGGTTGGTTCCTGATCCAGATATTTTAACTATTTATTTAGAAGAAGCGGATGAGCTTTTACATAGTATCGATAAGCATTTTAATACGTTACTAAATGCGATGAACAATAAATCGATACACAGTAACGAGGATGACATAGACTGGGGACCTGACGATCATACAGCGCTTTTGCAAGACTTACAGCGTGAACTGCATATGTTTAAAGGCGGTGCTCATATGGCGTATGCTTATGCTACAGCAGATGTTGCAGGAGCCTTGCAATCCGCCTATAGCAAGTTAGAAAAACAGCATAGTCAAGTATTCACTACTTTAGCTTCGACGTCTTTGCCAATAAGCTCACTTCAGATAGCGCATAACTGGCTAAATCAAGCAGTATACCTATTACATAACGGTATTAACCCCCCGCCTGCTCAAGCTTTGATATCCACGCTTGAGACAATAGCTAAAGATCCTCAAATCTTGAAAGAAGTACCCAATGTCTCATTAACTGATTATGTAGAGGCAGTTGATCGTTATGAAGCCTGGCGTGAAGCACGTCTAGGGTTACGTGATATTAGCGAAATGCCAACGTGTATAACGACTAAAGAGCAGCCGGAAGAGCAAGTTACATCAAACAATGAAATGATACGTGTCTCAACCAGATTGATGGAGAAAATGATCAATCTATCCGGTGAATCCTCTATAAGTTGTTCGCGGATAGAGCGTAGTATGAGCGGTTTTGGTGCGACGCTTAACGAGATGGGCACGACTGTTAAACGTTTAGCAGAACAGTTACGCCGCATGGACATTGAACTTGAGGCACAAATTCGCTCACAGATTGATGACAAGAACTTAGATTTAGAACAAGGTTTTGATCCGTTAGAAATGGATCAGTATTCCGCTTTAAATCAGTTGTCAAAGTCATTGGCAGAATCTGCCTCTGATTTACTTGATATCAAAACGACTCTATACAACAAAACCCAAGATACCGAATCGCTATTGTTGCAATTATCACAATCCCAAGCGCAACTACAGCAAGGGTTGATGACCTCTAGAATGGTGCCGTTCTCACGTTTATCATCAAGGCTACAACGAACCGTCAGACAAACCGCAAATGAGCTTGGGAAATCAGTTGAGCTGGTTGTGGTTAATGAGCATGATGAGATTGATAGAACGATATTAGAGAGGATTACTTCACCGCTTGAGCATATGATTCGAAATGCGGTAGATCATGGCATTGAGTCTCCTGACGTTCGTAAACAAAAAGGCAAGCCAATCAAAGGCAAGGTCGTTATCGATATGACTCGCGAAGGTAGCGAGATTGTCATTAGACTTAAAGATGATGGTCAAGGTATTGATGTTGAGTCAGTGCGCCGTAAAGCGGTGAGTAGAGGACTTATCAGTGCGGATGATAAACTGCTGACGGACTTAGATATCGTGCAATATATTTTCCATGCAGGTCTATCTACAGCACGTAATTTAACACAAATATCGGGTCGCGGTGTCGGCATGGATGTGGTGTTAAGTGAAGTTCGTCAATTGGGGGGCAGCGTCTCAGCACACTCTGATGCAGGAGAAGGCACAGAGTTTATTCTAAGACTACCGCTGACAATTGCAGTAGCGGATGCGTTAGTAGTACGTGCCGGCGAGCAGACCTTTGCTATACCTTTATTGCAGATTGAACGTATTGAACGCATTGACGGACAGAGCTTGTTAGATTTTTATAATGGGAAAATAGATCCTAAACCAGGTAGCTCTCAGTCTGAAGGTGCTCAGCCGATTGAGAGCCATGCTTTTAACATTGGAGGATCGAAATATCGATTAGGATATTTAACTGAAATGTTATTGGGTATGAGGCCCGATGGCAAGTTAATAAGGACTGATTCAAGTGCGCCCGTCATTTTGATCAAAAACCCAACAGGGCAAAATTTCGCATTACATGTCGATGACATCGTTGGATCGCGTGTGGAAGTGGTGGTTAAACCTCTAAGTAGACCCTTATCAAGTATTACAGGGCTGTCAGCTGCAACGATCACGGGCGATGGCTCAGTTGTATTAATTTTAGATGCGTTGGCACTAATGAGGAACGCGCCGTCACGCGATATATCTGCCGTGTCGTCCAATACAGATACGGCTCAGAGACGAGCGATGCCGATGGCGAATAAAACGACGGTTAAGCCAAAAATATTAATTGTCGATGACTCTGTAACGGTGCGTAAGGTTACCTCTCGCATTTTAGAGCGACAAGGGTACCAGACTTATGTGGCACGTGATGGGGTAGAGGCAGTTGAGCTGTTAGAAAATATGCTACCTGATTTAATGTTACTTGATATTGAAATGCCTAGAATGGATGGGTTTGAGGTAGCGGCTCATGTACGACACAATAGTAGGTTAAGTGATCTTCCAATCGTTATGATTACTTCTCGAACGGGTGAAAAACACCGCCAGAGAGCACGACAACTCGGTGTAAATGACTATATGGGCAAGCCTTTCCAAGAAGCTGCTCTTATTAGTACTATTCAAGCACTAATAGGTCAAACATCAGGGGATAATAGTGGGTAGTAAAATAAAAGAGTTACCCTCTATACGGGTCATGGTAATCGCTGAAACGGATCAGCAACGCCACGCATTAAGTGACACTATATCTCAGTTGGGGTTTGAGTTAATTGACTGTATCGCTCCTGATGCGGTTAGTGAAAAGTACCTCACAGTGCAAGCTGATCTTTGGATGGTAGACAGTGGTTTCGATGATGATAGTGACACTGACTATGATGATGAGTTATATGAAAAGTTAGATAGATTGATTGAAAATAATAGTTTAAGTAGCACCCATGATACCGTGATTGAGTCAAAGCATGGCAGTGATTTAATCAGTCCTACTGCAAATAAACCACTTATGTTAGTGGGTTTTGAGCAAGCGCCAAAAAGCGACGAGATCAATTTGTATGCCAAATGGCAACGCAAATTAACACGCAAACTCGCTAGCATGCTTCAGATGCCTGAACTGATAGCAACCAATACTGAAACTGTCAAATATAGACCTTGGGACTATATAGCACTCTTAATTGTAGGACCTAATGAGATCGAAGCTGTACAACGCTTTTTAGATCATTTACCAAGTGATTTATCGATAGCTTTACTGCTTATTCAGCAAATTGAAGACGAGCAATATTCTGAATATCATCCCCATGCAATGCCTCGAGTATTAAGTCAACATAATAGCTGGCGATGTCAAGTTATTAGCTTGGCGCTCAATATGCAAGCTGGAAACTGTTATATCGTCCCTACCGATCAGAATGTCGTTTGTAATTCAACAGGTAGAGTGATTATGACTCAGATATCAAATGTTGACTTTCAGAGCAGTAATATACAACAGTTAAGAATACAGCAACTGCTCAATAACTGTACTGAGGCATTTGGTGAGCAGCTGATCAGTATTCTGTTTACGGATGTTGACAGCGACTCAACGTTAGATCTTAAAAGAGTAAAACAAAACCAAAGTCAAGTATGGCAGCAGGTTAATGATGCAACGCTCCATGTCTCAAGATCTAGATCTGACTCCAAATATATCAACCTTAGTGGCCCTCCGCATATATTGGCACAACACCTTGCAAACTATGCTGAACAAAAAATTAAAAATTAAGAGGAGCTCATGTGAATAAAGGCCATAACCCTCAGTTTGAAGCAACCAATTTGCTGACTGTCAATCAAGGCACCTTAGCGATCACTATCATTCCTGTTGTGGATGAAACGGATTGGGTTGTGCCAACGCAATTGATATTAGAGTCAATTCCTTATGATAAGCGTATAAAGAGCTATACTTGGCAGGGTACGACCCTACCTGTGCACCCTTTGTTAAAGAAGTCAGCCAAACCAGATACTCTGATTATTTTGGAGGGGTCTAGTGATGAGCAACGTCTGGGGGTTTTGGTAAAAGGAGCGCTTGCAGAGCAGCGTATCAATATATCTGATATTAAAGATATTGAGCCTGATTCTAAGTTGCTACCTGCTAAACCCTCTGACTACGCTTTTCAGTTTGTGGCAATCAATCAGCATGTTTATCTTGTACCTGACTTACCAAAGCTTGTGGATCAGATAACTAATAAGTCAAAATAGCGCCAGGGCGTGTGGAACATTCGACCCTGAGTTAGATAGATTATTTTATACAAAAGGTATAAGTTAATAGGAAGCTCGTAATTAACTTGTTCACTAACGATATATTGGTGGCTTATGTCAATGAATTCAGATGAGAATACTAATTATAGTAAGGTAGGAATTTCAAGACCTACGATATGGTCTAGATCAGTTAAGATTTTTCATTGGGGTAGTGTTTTACTTTTAATAGTGATTTGGGGGATGATAACGCTTCATGAAAACTCAGATGGAGACACTTTTATCCAGCTTCACAAAGCCTTTGGGGTCAGTTTATTTCTTTGGATGATAGCTAGGGTGATAAGCCGAGTGATTACCCCTACGCCTCTCAATCTTCCAATGCCGAAGTGGCAGACTAGGATATCTCAAATAACCCATATTATCTTATACGTTTTGCTGTTTGCGATGCCCTTATCTGGTATTTTAATGTCCTGGTATGGAGGTCATAGTATTAATATGTTTGGGTTGTTTGAATTACCAAGTGTATTAGCAAGTGATCGCACTCAAGCTCGTTTTTTTAATGATTTACATACCGAAATTTTTTGGCCTTCCTTATTAATATTTACAGGATTGCATATTTTAGCCGCTCTACAGCACCAGTTTATTAAAAGAGACAATATCATCTCTAGAATAAAGTAATATAGTCAGCGAACTAATTAACGGTTACATCGTTAGCCTCGTTAAGCCTACTCCAGTAGTGCTAGTACTCGGTTGCCTTGTAACCATTTTAACTTCTTTGACTATACTATCTTCGACACCTGCTTATAGAGTCTGACTTCTGATTGTCTTGGTGTTTTAATACCCAGTTTTTTAAACACTCAATTTTTTAAATACCCAATAAATACAAAAAAGCGCTGTCAATCCCTGACAGCGCTTTTTAAATTTATTTATCGCAAGCTAAGTAATATTAGATCGAATACGGTCTTACCAGTGTAATGTACCAGTAGCGTTATTTGCTTTCTGGTAAGTTGATATTCATTTCTAATACATCCAGGTTGTCTTCATGACGATGATTAATATTCACATCGTCAATTTGAACCCCATTCACATACTTATTAACCACTTCTAAAATTTCACGTTTCATTTTCTCAATACGATCAGTGGTTAAACGTGAGTTTAAACGGTTTTCACTGGCAACAATGACTTTAAGCCGCTCAGTAGCTGTATTAGCACTACCTGAGCTTTTAGTCTCTGTGCCAAACAGACTACCCCAAAAACCTTTTTTTCTCGACATCTTTAACCCCCAAACCAGCGTTGTAAGAAACTTTTCTTCTTAACATCAATGTGACGTAATGGTCTTTGTTCGCCCAAGAAGCGTGCAACGATATCATCGTAACATTGACCAGCAATAGAGTCTGGGTAATGAATGACAGGCTCACCATGATTGGAAGCTTCAAGTACGGTATTGCTCTCAGGGACAACACCCAGTAAAGGCACTTTTAGAATATCATTTGAGATAGTATCAATATCCATCATCTCTTTTGCGGCAGCACGTTCAGGATTGTAGCGGTTTATAACCAAATGCTCTCGTACACTACCTGTACCTTCTTCCGCTTTCTTAGTACGGCTTTGAAGAACGCCTATAATGCGATCTGAGTCACGAACTGAGGATATCTCTGGGTTAGTAACGATAATAGCTTCATCTGCATGATACATGGCAAGCTGAGCGCCACGCTCGATACCAGCTGGCGAGTCACAGATAATATAATCGAACTGCTTAGACAGCTCTTCCATGACTTCGGCCACACCCTCATCAGTCAGGGCATCTTTATCACGCGTTTGACTGGCAGGAAGAATAAATAAGTTATCTAACTGCTTGTCTTTTACCAACGCCTGCGATAAGCGGGCATTACCTAAAATGACGTCAACGAAATCATAAACGATACGGTTTTCACAACCCATCAATAAATCTAGATTGCGTAACCCAACATCGAAGTCGATGACGACTGTTTTATAACCACGTAATGCTAAGCCTGCGGCAAATGAAGCACTGGTCGTAGTTTTACCGACGCCGCCTTTACCAGAGGTAATTACAACGATCTTTGCCACTATGGCATACTCCTATAAATCTAAAAAAGGGACAATAAGTTCCTACAACTATATTAAAGCTAGGTGCAACGTTGACTAAATACACCTGTTGACCCTGAAAAGATTCAACAGCGATAGTCAAAAATCAACGAATATTTATGCACCAAAAAAAGTCAAATTTTTATATCATTAGATTATCACAGATGATGGTAAAGTAACAGTATTCGCTTTATGATAAGTGCATATCAGTAAAATTAATGATTAGCTTAACACCCTAGATAATTAAGAAAATGTTGATATTGGCTTAATAGACGTCTGTGATCTCAATAGCATTTAATGTCCTTATTAAAAGAATACTGAATTTTATCTTTCATCTTAGTCCTTATTGAAAGGCTCTGATTCAATTGTTATTGAGTATTTCAAATACCAGCCCTTGACCTTCCACAAACCTAACTTGAACCGGTTTATCGATCATATCTTTTGGGATGCTATCATTTAAGCAGTAGGTGCCTGCGACAGACACTAACGAGGGATTGAAGCGTTGGCAAAATATTCTGGCATCTTTATCACCTGTTGCACCCGCTACCAAACGACCCTGAGCGCGTCCATAAATGTGTAAGCTGTTGTCTGTTATAGCTTCCGCCCCGTTATTGACACTATTGGTCAATACTAAATCACCACCAACATGGTTGATACTTTGACCGGAGCGTAGCATTTGATCATAAAAAACGGTAGTCATCGTTTCAGTATCGTCCTCAATAGTGCTATCTTCAATTAAGACACTATTGTCAACTAAAGCATTATTACCACCCGAGTCATTTTGAGGTTGACCAGCAGTAACCGTATTACCATTAGGGTGGTCAACACTTTCATTAGTGTCGACTGGGTCTGCGACTGATACAGAGGTTTGAGTTGCTGCGGAATTGTGTGCTCTTTTAGTGGGGCGAATACGTTCGATTCGCTTACCGTCCCCAGGGAAAATAGCAAGCCTTAACGTTTTGGCGGCCTCATCTAAAATACCAGTCATTACCCCTATGGGTTGTAGTCCCCATGACCAAAAAAGCTCTACCAAAGCAGCTAAATCTTGTTCTATATCTGATTCAATGATAACCGGGATTTGACTGCTTTTACTGCTTAAGTTTGCTGCAAGGTATTCTTCAATTTGCTTAAGCTCAGCTGTTTGCAACTTTATGCGTGTAAAAGCGAGCATCTTGCCATACATTTTTAATGCAGGAATAGCATCGTTCGAGGCTGTCATAAAAAATCCTTAGAATAAGCGACGCAAAGTTATGAATAAGTATAGTTATTAATTATGATTTTAACAGGTCTGCATCAGAACAGCTCTAAGTTAAAGATGCAGGTATTCTTGGTGTTTCCATTGTTGAACTTTAACCTGTTGTTCAAATGCGGTCAATCCGTCATTGACAATACTTTCGACAAGGTTTTCAAGCTCAGGGTTATTGAGGTCAATATTCGCTATAGTGTTCGCAACCTCATCAATAATAACATCTGTTATTTCAGTTTGGGTTAAATGTGACAACAAGCGTTTAGTGATGTTCTCGCCAATATTTTGACTAATAACGTGAATTTGACTCTCAATTAAGCCCCCTGCAATAGGAATCATACGCAAATATCGGCGTAACTCTGGCGTATTATTTAACGCTTCTTGAACCGCTAAGCCAACTTGGACTGATAGCTCTTTAGAGGCATCACTATGAGCCAGCTTAACCAATTGCGGAGAAAGCTCTTGTTTTAGCATCGAGGAGAGCATCGACTGGATGTTAAGACGGTTTTTATTCAGCGTGTCTTCGATAAAGCGCTGGTTCGCCTGTTCATCAGCAAACTGCTGACGCAAATTGTCCGTAGCAGTCAAGATGACACGGTCTGATAACTCTTCAAATGCAACATCATAATAAAACTTCCCGGTCTTAATCCAGCTCTTTGGTAAAACCTGATAGCCCATTTGATACAGTTTGCGGCCGATAAAAAAGGCACGTAACAGACGAAAGGCGCGAAACTGAGGAAAACAACCAATAACTTCATACCAATGGGCAAAGGGGAAAAAGAACCAACGGCTATACTCTTTAGATACAATAGATAGCAACCAACGAAATACCAACTCTGTGATCAAAAATATAGTAAAGAATCCGCCTAACACTCTAAGAGGTTGATGAATATTTTGGGTATAGTAATTATAAGAGTGCGTTAAACTTAACCAGTCGGCGAGCTGAGCGGCAAACTTGCTCATCAGTAATAGATCAATACCTATAATAGATAAATCAACAATAATAACTAACAGCATAATAATATCGTAAAACAATGACAGTCTGGTTGCTGTTTTATGTTTTGACGGGTTTGAATAAGCAGTTGGTACGTTATTAGGGCTGCCCTGATCCTGAGTATGCTCAGGGGTATCTTTTAAGTCTGTCATGCGGTTGCAAAGCCTATAAGTTGAGTTGACCTTAAATAAGGTTCAGTTGACTTTTAATCCTGATTTTAACTGATGAATTCAGCTTCTATATGCCATTACGCCATCATGAAGACACAAAGTTACAAAGGCTTTGGCGAATTTTCAAAATCTGCAAGCATGCGATCAATTTGCTCGTCTTTTTGACGCCAAATCTCATCTAACCATGCGTACATGGTCTGCTTCATATCGTCATCATTGTTATAATCACCTTCTTCGATAGAGGTAAATAACGATTGTGGGATATCAATACGTTGCATATGCACCCCTAGCCGTTTTACATCTCCTTTCCATAAATCACCATAAGAAGGGCTACCATCAGGGTACACGATGGTCATATCCAAGATACCATCAATTTGAGGACCAAGCGCTTGAATAGCAAGGGATATACCGCCTGCTTTAGGTTTTAATAAGTTCTTATAAGGCGATTTTTGGGCATCACGCTTTTCAGGAGTGAAGCGCGTCCCTTCGAGATAGTTGAGTAAGGCAAAAGGTTTGTCTTTTAGAAGTTCACAGGCTCGTTTTGCTTCCAAAATATCGCGATTTTTTAACTCTGGATTTTTAGCAATTTCTTCCTTAGTGTGACGTTTCATCATTGGGAAGTCTAAAAAGTAAAAGGCTTGACCGACGACAGGAATATAGATTAGGTTAAATTTGGTAAAAAATCGAGTCAACGGCAGTCGATCTTGGCTAATATATTGTACGATAGTGGTATCTACCCAAGATAAGTGGTTGCTAATAAGTAGATATTGCTTATCTTGTTCAAGGTCATCAGGGATGTCAATACGCCAGTCGCGCTCAGGCAATACGCTGTCTATCAGTTTGTTATTCGTCCCAATCCAATGCTTAGCAATTTTGATAACGTTGCTATCAGCCACATTTGAGCCCGTCATTACTTTGGTCATGCCAAGCATCCATAATGGCCCACCAAATGTAAAGGTGTTGGCACCTATAACCCCTGCTGCTGTAGTAAATGAGGCCACTTTCCCTATTGATGGGGCTTTAGTATGTAGTTTTTGATAGATGTTTTTTATTTTACTTTTCATAATTTAGACCGAAGTGATTAGTAGTTATTAGAATCAAGCATCGAGGTGATTAAGTATTATAGAGCTGATGCCTATGGCTATATTAAGATTAAGCTAGTGATGTATTGACCTAGGAGTATCATCAAATAGATAAGAGCTTAGTTAGATAACGGAATTTGCTTTACAATGCGTTAACTTATACTTAATGAGACTAACATTAATATAGGGCAGTACAAGATGACATTTCTGATTATCTTTTTAAATACCAACTCATATGGCTAATAGGTTTTACTGTAAATAGACGACACTGTTAAATAGAAATTACTATGAGCATTCTTATTTAATTTTTCTGTTTACGATTGTAAACCAGAGACTGCAGAAATGACAACGATAAAACGTAAATTTAGAACGTTATTTTGATTATGAAAATAATTTACTATATTTGCTTAAGAAGAAGAGTAATATTTATGAGTGAGTTATAGGAATGCATTCAATAAAGAAAATTTGGAATACGGTATTTGGAATAATACGGTATTTGGAATAATACAGTATTTGGAATAATACAGTATTTGTAATAAAGTATTAAGAGGGTTAACACTGTGATATGAATACTACATATAATACAGCAAACTGACAATTTATTACATAATTGATAGATGCAAAATGTATATATTAGGCATAATAACCTATGAAACATTTGCTAACTTTATTAAGAGAAACTTTCTATTATACTATGTGATATACAAGTATTAGACAGAATAGTATTTGATTTGAAAGTATACGATTCGAAGATATTTTATAAAGTAGCATTTTCTATATATAGTTTTGTATGAATACAATGTTATAGAAATAGTGTTTAAATTTATGGACTTAAATTGAGGAATTTATTATGAAAAACCAACTTATGATTACTGCTTTGGCTTCTTCTTTGGCGTTAGCCGGTTGTGCGACTGATCCTGCAACAGGTCAACAATCTATTAATAAAGGTGTATTAGGTGCTCTAGGTGGTGCGGTTGCAGGTGCCGGTATTTCTAAGGCAACTGGTGGTGAGCATACTGGTCGTGATGCAGCGATTGGTGCTGCACTTGGTGGTGCTGTTGGCTTGTATATGGAAAAGCAAGAAAAACAGTTAAAACAGCAAATGGAAGGTACAGGCGTAGAAGTCAACCGCAACCCAACAACGGGTGACATTGACCTTGTTATGCCAGGTAATATTACATTCGCTCATGACAGTACTAACATTAATTCATCGTTTTATAATACGTTGAATAAGCTAGCTACCACGATGAACCAATATGACCAAACGACATTAGATATTGCCGGTCATACTGATAGCACAGGTAATGCCTCTTATAACCAAGGTCTTTCTGAGCGCCGTGCCCAAGCAGTTGCAAGTTATCTAGTTAACCGTGGCGTTTCAAGATATCGTATCCGAACTATGGGTTATGGTCAAAACCAACCTATTGGTAACAACAATACTGAGCAAGGTAGACAGCAAAACCGTCGTGTGGAAATTAAAATCAACGCTCCTCAAAACTTAAACTAATATAAGTCATTGTTAATTTAAGTTCTTTTTAATCCTCCTTGTCTTTAAAATAAGCCAGTCATGACTGGCTTATTTTTTTACCTAAAATTTGCCTAAATGTTAAGTTATTTACTTTTTGTATTGATAATGGTTATCAATACCACTATAATTCTTAATTAATAATGAAAGGTTGCTTTTGTAACTCTCTAGAACTTTTAATTCAATAGACCGATTTGAGATCCCAAATTATCACGACGCAGAACTAAAACTTAATTAGAGAATAATTTATGGCTTTAATAACACAGAAAAACTTGATCAAATTCAAACTAACCACTGCATTAATAGCTACAGTCATCGGGACAATAACGTTAACAGGTTGCTCAAAAGAGGACACAGAGCAAGCTGATGATACCACCAATGCTAAAGTCGCCACTACTGCCAATGATGCTGAGCGTACTACAGCCAGTGAAGGTGATCAAGCTTCTGTCGATAAACTACTGACCAGTTATGCTGATATGGCATTGGCCTCTTATGAAGATTCATTAAATGAAGCAAAAAAACTACAAGCTGCGATAGATACCTTTGTAGATGACCCCACTGAAGCCAACTTAGAAGCAGCAAAAGCCGCTTATAAAGCAGCCCGTCAGCCTTATTCGCAAACCGAGGTATTCCGCTTTGATGAAGGGTTTGTGACTGCCAATGATAACCGAGAGATAGGTAGTGTTGATGGTTGGGAAGGTCAAGTTAATGCTTGGCCGTTAGACGAAGCTTTGATTGACTATGTGTCAGAAGGTTACGCGGGTGAATATAATAGTAAAGATAATATTATAAATTCAGACCATATTACAGTGGGTAGCATTGAACAAGACACCAGCGAGATTACCCCAGAATTACTGGCCGACATGAATGAAATTGGCGGTAGTGAAGCAAATGTGACCACTGGCTACCATGCCATAGAGTTTTTATTATGGGGTCAGGATACTAACGGTGTTGGCGAAGGTGCTGGTAATCGCCCCGTAAGCGATTATATGGAAGATGACCAATGTACCAGTGGTGTGGGCAATCCGAGTGATGATGATATCTGTGAAAGACGTGGCGATTATCTTGAGGCAGCAGCCCAACTATTGGTTGATGATCTGAGCGACATGGTGGCACAGTGGCAACCCAATTCAGAAAATACATTGCGTAGTGATTTGATGGCGCGTAGTAGTGACAATGCGGTGCGTCAGATTTTTTATCAAATGGGGAGTTTGGCACTTGGAGAGCTTGCCTCAGAGCGTATGCAGGTTGCTTTTGTTACTGGCTCTACCGAAGATGAGCATGAGTGTTTCAGTGACTTGACGCATCTCAGCTATGCAAATAATGCGCGTGGTATCGATAACGTATTCAACGGTCAGTATAAGACCGTTTCAGGGTCAACAGTCGGCGATTATGGCATTAAACAGTTTTTAATAGATGCGGGACAAACAGACGCCGCTGACAAGCTAGACGCTGAGTTTAAAAAAGTTGCATCAAGCTTTGATACCATAGTGACTCAAGGTGAAGAGAACGGCATTAAAGTCGATCAAATGATTGCAACAGTTGGTCAAGCGAGCAAGCAAGGTGTTACTGCGGATGACCAAAATAAACGACGTGGCTGGGTTGAGTCTGCTATTAATGATCTAAAGTCTTTGACAGATGCTATCGAGTATTCAGCAAAAAGCATTGGTATAGAAAACTTAGATGCGGATACCGGTTCGCAGTTTTAAGCCTAAATAGATTTAATTCAAGTTTGATGGCTTATATTCAATATCAATAGAGGATTTCTATACAGGTCCCGAATTAACCTAGAATATTTATGAGCTGTCTTATCCAGTTATCTCGTCTAACATTCTCGTCTAACATTATAAAATAGACACGTTACCAGTGGTTATCTGGTAACGTGTTTTGCTTTGTCAGTTACCCTTTTTAAAATTGACCAGTGTCATTTGAGGACTCATTATGAAACACCGTCATTTACCAAGCTCAAGCTTTAGCCGAGTTTCAAATCGTGTCTATAAAGCGACTGTAGAAGAGTTGAATTCAAATGAAGTAGGAAGACTAAGCACGTTAAGGCTAAAAAAGCATAGATTGACTCAAGTTCTAGGGGTATCGCTCATTGGCTTTACCTTATTAGGTATGAGTGGCTGTCAGCAACCGGCAGATGACACTGACAAAGAAGCATCAAAGAAGTCGCAATCTCAAAAAGATCAGAGTGAACGAACACAGATTATCGAAGCATTGGCAGGTGTGCCTTTGACCCAGCTAGCTACTTTTGACCCGCAGGAAATCAAGCAAGGGGGAGAGACGGGTATCGCCATTACCTCGGCTGAAAGCTACTCTAAGCCCTCGTCAAATATTACCGCCTCACGAAAAGGCGATTTCTTTATTGGCAATGCTTTTTTTAAGCAGCCTTGGGTAGTCGCTCCTGCCAGCACTGATAGTCGAGATGGGTTAGGGGCGTTATTTAACGTCGCCGCTTGCCAGTCTTGTCATATAAAAGATGGGCGCGGGCATGCGCCGATGACTGCAGACGATAATGCGGACAGTTTACTGATACGATTAGCAATGCCGGCGACCACACCTGAGCAAATCGATGCTTTGAATAACTCGCAAATTGAAAAGGTAATACACCCGGTCTATGGTGGTCAACTGCAAGATAGAGGTATTCAAGGAGTGCCTGCTGAAGCCAAAATATCGGTCAAATGGACACAGGTACCGGTGACGTTTGCCGATGGTCATGTGGTCACCCTGCGTCGACCCAATTTTCAATTAAAAAACCCAGGATATGGTTCTTTTAGTCAAGAGCTTATGCTATCTCCCCGTGTGGCATTGCCGATGATAGGGTTGGGCCTTCTTGAGTATATTCCTGATGAGGCGATTAAGCGTCAAGCAGATGCAGAGGATAAAAATAAAGACGGCATCAGTGGCAAATATAATGTGGTTTTAGATCCTCAAACTGGTAAGCAGGCATTGGGCAGGTTTGGCTGGAAAGCTGGTCAGACTCGCCTTTTTACTCAAAATATGAGCGCCTTTAACGAAGATATGGGACTGACATCACGTATACGTCCTATAGAGTCCTGTACTAAAAATCAACCCCAGTGTCTTAAAGCACCGACAGGGGCTGATGATCAAGGCGATGGCAAGTCACCCGTTGAGGTCAGTGATGATGTGGCAAAATTTGTTGAATTTTATACCAAAAATTTAGCAGTTCCTGATCGGCGAGATGCTAACGATGCAACAGTATTAGCAGGTAAGAAACGTTTCTTTGATATCGGTTGTCAGGACTGCCATACACCGCGTTATCAATTACCAAAAGGCAACGATGACAATTTAGAACAGCAAGGTCAGATCATTTATCCTTATACTGATTTATTATTACATGATATGGGTGAGGAATTGGCAGATCGTACCATTGCCGGGATACTTGCTCCTAAAGACGCTAAGGTTGAGTTTTTAGCGACCTCATATGAGTGGCGAACGCCTGCACTTTGGGGTACAGGGTTGGCGCAAACGGTAGATTCGCAAGCGACATTTTTACACGATGGGCGAGCGCGAACCCTGATGGAAGCTGTGCTTTGGCATGGTGGCGAAGCTGAGGCTCATAAGAAAAAAGTTTTACAGTTAGATGAGCAAGGTCGCACGGAATTAGAGGCTTTTTTGAATTCACTATAGGGTCTGTTGAACATTCAAATATTAGGACTGCTGATAGCTACCAATTTATCAAAGCAGTTTTCCAAACTAGGCGTAAACCGACGATAATGTCTAGACCTTAGCTAGGTTTATAACAACGTTTGGGGCAATTTTAGCATCAGCCCTGCGGGGCGGGGCTGTTTTTTGCCAATATATTGTGAAATTTTCTAACTTAGAATGACTAAGCGTCAAAAATTTCCCTGCATATTGCCTAAAAAACAGCCTCCGCCAGTTCCACATTTGAATGTTAAACAGACCCTAATTAATTCGAACCACTTTTTAGTGCAATATTAACTGTATGTCGTATTATAATAGAGTCAACTAGGGCAAGACGTATAAACAAAATGAGAATAATATGAAAAAACACCAACTCGCTGCAATGGTGCTATCCGCACTCAGTGCAGGTATTTTAATCAGCTGTAGCAAGCCAAATGAAGATGGACAAAAAACAGCAAACGAACAAGAAGTCGAAAACACAACGATCGCGGCTAAAAGCGACACCGACACTCAGACCGATACTCAGTCAGACAGTACAGGTAATGCAGCTGCGATTGATGCTATCGATATTTCCCCTGAGACAGCACACCGCTATATTACTGGAGTGACTGAAACGCAAATTTTACCAGCTTATCAACAAATTTCTGAACAAAGCCGAACGTTAAATAGTTTAGCAACGCAGTACTGTCAAGCCAATAATAGTGGTTTAAAAGGCGATAAACTTAATGAACTGCGTGGACAATGGTTAGAGTTAGCAAAGGCATGGGCACAGGCAGAAATCATCAACTTTGGTCCAGCGATGGACAGCATGAGTAATCTGTATATCAATTACTATCCTGATGAACGTGGACTAGTCCATCAAGGCGTCATTGATCTTATCGATGCCAATCCTAACTTAACCGCTGATGAGCTAGCGGCAGAAAGTGCCATTGTCCAAGGTATTCCAGGGCTCGAAGAAGTATTATATGCCAACGAGTCACTAACTCCGGCTCAGTGTAACTATATTGTTAGCGCCAGTGGCGCCTTGGCGAATAGGTTGACTGATATAGAAAACGCGTGGGATAACTCGGCAGAAGAATTAATGGGTATAAGTCAAGCCGATAGCAAAGAAGGCAACAAAGAAGCTAGCAAAGCAGATAGCAAAGTCGGTTTAAGCCGTTGGATCAATTCAGTACTATCTTTGATTGAAACTACCAAGAGTACCTCACTCGATCAGCCTTTGGGAATAACAGGCAATAAAAAAGGCCATCTACCAGCACAAGCGGCAGGGCAGAGTCGAGAAATAATTACGGCAAAAGTAGCCGCGTTAAACAAAGCTTTAACCGACCCAGCATTGGTAGCCATTCTCTCAGAAGGAGGGCAAGATACCTTAGCTGATAAGATGTCGTCAATATTGGCAGAGATTTCAACCTTATTGGCACAAATGCCACAAGATCTGACTGACGCTACCCCTGACACTCAGAAACAATTGTATGATAAATTTGCCGAGCTTACGAGACTGGTTAAACGTCAATTGATGCCAACACTCGGTGTGCAGGTAGGCTTTAATAGTACGGATGGTGATTAATGTTGAGATCAGATATGTCCTCATTCATTTTTAAGCCAAGCAGTCAGGGGAAATGTTTTACTGATCCCAACGACGACAGTACGTTGGCGACGGGTCTACAAACCATCTTAAAAACCGTTGGGCTGGCAAGTTTGGGAACGCTTGCCTTAGTGGGATCGCATCATCTGGGCCGCAAACAAGCTAATCCTGATGCGCGTCTGCGCGATTATATCGAGGGGCTGGGATCTGCCCTACAGCGTGCTCAACAGCGCGTTCAAAATAGTACACCTACTAAACACACTAAACCTGCTCAGAAAACTCAGTCTGTAAACCAGCATCAGTCTGCTACACCTTCTGATGCTGATAGTACAAGCAGTTCCCCTGATAGTATAAAGACAGCTTATTGGATAAGTGGCGTTGCAGATTTAAAGAATAATACTTTTGCCGTTGTTGCTATTGATAGTCATCGCCAAATTATTTGGCAGACGCTTATGCCAGAGCGGGTGCATGATATTTTAATACAGCCGCTTAGCATCTCCCATTCAAATTCTCAGACTACTTCTAAGTATCATACTTATAAGAGGAACGTTCAGGCGGGCAGTACGCAGGTAGTGGTGATGGGTCGCCGCCCGAGTGACAGCTTTTGGGTTTTGGACAGTCATAGTGGAGACGTCATTTATCACATAAAATCTGAGCCTAATCGTCATTTTTATGGTCATGCTTGTTATAGTTTAGCGGGCGATTTGTTATACGTCACAGAAAATAATACGTTAGATTTTAGTGGTATTATTGGCGTTTATGAGGTAGCGACAGGCTATAAAAAAATTGACGAGTTTGCCACCCATGGTATTGGCCCACATGAACTGCTGATGCATACTGACAGTGAGACATTGGTGGTAGCAAATGGGGGAATTAAGACCGAACGTGCCTCAAGGCAAGAGCTAAATTTAGACAGTATGCAGCCGTCGCTGGTTTATCTTAATCGTCATAATGGCACATTGTTGCAACAAATATATCCTGAGCATAATCAAATGAGTGTGCGTCATTTAGCGATGCATGATAATGGGACAGTGGTGATCGGTATTCAGTTCCAAGGTGAGCGTCATTTGAGTGTGCCCTTGGTACTGACTCATCGTCGAGGAGAGTCAAAGCTAACGGCAATGCAGCTAGATAAAGCGGACACCAAGGGCTGGCATCGGTTCCACCATTATATTGCTAGTGTCGCTGTCGACTCTGATCATAATCTAGTTTGTGCGACCAGTCCGATAGGGGGCTGTGCCGCTATTTTTGATTTAACCACCGGTAAAATGCTGGTGGCAACTGAGCTTGCAGACTGTGCCGGTGTGGCCAATTGGCCTAACGCTACAAGAGGATCGTTCCCATCGGAAAATGATAGCGCACGTTTTTTAGTCAGTGATGGACAAGGGTATTTGACTCAGTTAAGTCTTAATCAGACAAGCTCTTTTAAGTTAGATGTCGATAAATTGCATCTGCCCTATGCGTTTGACAATCATTTAAACGCCTTAGAGTTATAAGGATGTTTTTAAATAAGGTATGAGATGTTATTTGACTGTAAGTCTGCTAAACATAATAATGAGGCAACCAGTGTCTACCAAGCCCTCGAGTCTTTATTAAATGAAGCAGATATCAAGCTTGTGGTAACGCGTAAGCGGGTAAAAAATATTAACTTTCGTCTAAAGCCCAATCTTTTATCTGTATCTGCTCCTAACCATGCCACTACAAGTGACATTGTGACCGCAATCTCTCATCGTATTGACTGGGCCATAAATCACCATGCGACCTTGTTAAAACGTCAGCGTTTAAAAAAGCAATATGGGGTGCAAAACGGTGACTCTCAAAAGGGCTATAACAATAACACCCTACTTCCGGTAACACTTTGGGGCAACCCTCAAGGTTTGGTTATGGGTGAGCAAGAAAGGATTCGCTGGTATCGACAAGAGCTACAAAATGTCATGCCTGAGTTGTTTGCAAAATGGCAACCCATCGTCGGTGCAACGGCCAATGAAACGCGTATTAAAAAAATGAAAACCCGTTGGGGCAGCTGCAATACCAGAGCTAAGCGGGTTTGGCTCTCTGTATATCTGCCAGCCTATCCGTTAGCCTGTACTGAATATGTTATCGTACACGAGTTGTGTCATTTGCATCATGCCAATCATAGCCCTGCATTTTGGGGTGAAGTAAAGCGTTCTATGCCCGACTATAAATATTGGCATGATATGCTGGCGGGTAAATCAGGGATTGTGGATTAAAGGGGATTAGATCGAACAGAGGAACCAAGGTATTGTGAATAGGGTTTATATATCCTGCTTTAAAAACAATTCTTAATTTAAAAGTTGCTGAATTTCATGATCAATATTTTGACGTGCCCGTTGTTCGTATTTATCAAAAAATTCTTTTGAGAAATAAAGCCTGTCTCTTTCCAAAAATTTATTCAAAATTGCTGAACGCTCTTTCTTATAGACTACTAATGGAATATGCTGATATTCCGAACGCACTTGGGTCGCATACTTATTATAAACCTTCCATTTAGCGCCCAAAATAGCCAAATCCATGTCTAAAAAATACCGCGCATCGTCTAGAGCTATCTCAAGTCCGCACTTCGATTGTTTTTGATGACTCTCCCCATTATTACCATCATCAATATTGCAACAAGATTGAGGGTTATGCGCTAATTCATTAGGATTTAGTAGTTGATGAGACGTCGTCATCATAATGAGCGACTCTACTTGGCGAATTAAAGAGGGTGGCAAGTAACTTCTCAGTTGCTGTTTAAAATAATCCGCACTCTGCTGTTCATTATTATTCAAAGTAGGTTGATAAATGATATCGTGATACCAAATGGCCAGTTCGACAACGACTGTATTATGTAGTAAAGGCTTAACCTCATCAAAATGGTCAAACATCTGCATTAAATGGTCTAGCGTATGATAATGACGATGAGGCTGAGTATAGTGAGAATAAATATCTTCCCATAATGAATGTATATCGGCCTCTAAAGCATTTAAATTCTCTAAATCACTCAAAAGATTAAAATCATTATCATTAGACTGAGCCAAACGCGTAAAGAGTCCATAGTAACGGTCTTTTAGCCTCTCAATGGAGCGCGATTGGTTATCTGGATACTGAGGGAGCGTATCTACAATTGAGGTAGAGAACAGCGTCGTTGTTTTATTATTAGATGCCATGGCTAAAAGACAATTAATTTGTAAAATACATTAGAATATGGTTTACAAAATACTGGAGCGTTAAGAAGCATTTTGTTGATCACACTTCTCTAAAGCAGTTTTAAAAATATTACCCAATAGATTAATGTCATCGACGCGGGCATAATTCAAGCGTGTGACAAAGGCAATACGGCGATGAGGTCCTTTTTCAGATAAGGGAACAGTCGCAACATCATTGGTTTGATGATGCACTTGTTTTAAAGCCATTTCTGGAATTAAGGTAGTTCCCATACCCGCGAGAGCCATTTGAATAAGCGTATTAAGGCTAGCATCTGAAAAATTAGACTTATAATCATCGCGATCAAATGAGCAGACCGTCAACGCTTGATCGGTCAAACAATGTCCTTCCCCTAATAGCATTAAGTTGGTACTACCAAGCTGATCTGCACTGATGGTTTCTAACTTGGCAAAGGGGTTGTCACTTGGGAAAATCGCAAAGAAGTCCTCTTCCCAAAATTCAAACGTATGCAGTCCTTCGACAGGATAGGGCAGTGCGATAATAGCGGTATCGATATGTCCATAACGTACTTGCTCTAGCAAACGTTCGGTTTGTTGCTCTACGATGGTCATACGAAAGTTAGGATATTGTGCTTTTAACTCAGGCAACACTTTGGGGAGTAAATACGGTGCAATGGTCGGAATCATACCGACTGACATAGGATAAGCCAGCGGTGTTTGGTGACTATGAGCGCGGGTGGTTAAGTCGTTGATCTCAGAAAATACCCGCTGAGCGCGCGTTAAGATTTCCTCGCCAATAGGTGTAATAAGCACCTGCTTATTATTACGCTCAAAGATCTGAGTATCGAGCTGCTTTTCAAGCTCGGCAATACCTAAGCTTAAGGCAGATTGTGAAATATTGCATTCTTCAGCGGCACGTTTAAAGTGGCGATGTTTAGCGACAGCAAGGGCAAATTCTAATTGTCTTAAAGTAATCATTAAGTCTCTCTTATCTATTAAATATTTTTCATTTATAATTTTGGTAGCACACTGTACTATTTATCGTTGTACAAAATATTATCGTTGTACGTTATATTGCTATAGCATATATTGCTTTAAGAAATATTAACCATTAAGTAAGTAGCTATTTAAGCACCTATTTGATTAAGCACATATTTGAGCATTTTGAGAGTGAGCAACTGTTATCATAACAGGTGCGAAATATATTGGTCTACGTTTTGTTAAACAAAACATCATATTATAATCTTTAAATTAGATTAAAGATTATAGATTGCTATAATAAGACTCGTAGTTAACGAGATCACTTGATTAAAGTCAAGTTGTGAGTGGTTAAATCAAATTGTTGCTAGTTAAGTAGCCATAGCTGCCATATCTAATATTCAAGTCATAACAACTAAAGCCAGAATATCCTATTGATCAGTTATTGTTATGCCTTTTATCCATGATTTTTTCAATGCAAGGCTACATAAATTAACCATCGACCATCACAATCAACCACGTCATAGAATTGCAATACCGCTATGATAGGTTAGACTTTGATAAGCAATTAGCAAAAGTCCATTAATAATATAATTACGAACAGTCTTTTGTAGTATGCAAGAAGCTAAATTCAATTAAACCCACAAAAAAAGGAGCCTTAATGATGGCATCTATTATCAATCAAACTATCCCTGAATTTACGACTGAAGCTTTCGTAAATGGTGAATTCAAGACCATTTCTTCTGATGATGTGAAAGGTAAATGGGCTATCTTCATGTTCTACCCACATGACTTTACATTCGTATGCCCAACAGAACTTGAAGATATGGCAAACCATTACGAAGAGCTTAAAGGTTTAGGCGTAGAAGTTTACGCAGTATCTACTGACTCTCATTTTGTACATAAAGCATGGCACGATTCTTCTGAAGCAATCGGCAAAGTGACTTACCCAATGTTAGGTGATGGTACTGGTAATATCGCTCGTGGCTTCAATGTATTAATCGAAGAAGAGCATGCTGCTTTACGTGGTTCATTCTTAGTTGATCCAGATGGCGTTGTTAAAGTTGCTGAGATCCATGACTTAGGTATCGGCCGTAGCGCTAAAGATATGGTACGTAAAGTTAAAGCTGCTCAGTATGTTCGTGACAACGACGGTGAAGTTTGCCCAGCAGCTTGGGAACAAGGTCAAAACACTCTTAAGCCAAGCCTAGACCTAGTTGGTAAAATCTAAGGTGACGTTTAACTTAGATACTATAACTTAATAATACTTTAACTTAATAATGAGGTGTATATAAATATCAGCTATTTAAGCTAACTTAATATATACCTTTTTAGGCAGTTATCAAAAGCCCCGCTAATTTACTTAGCGGGGCTTTTTATATGTTAAATATTTGAATGTTGCTTTAAAACACACTTAAAGCTAACATCTAAAAAAGCAACAGAGTATAAACTGAATCTCTATAAATCAATATCAACGGTGTTGCTAGGTTTATTACTGATTTTCTTAGTGTCGATATCTTTTGATACCTCTAAGATGGTGGTCTCATTGCTCTTATCTAAGTATTTCTGAGCTTTGTCGACTTCGTTAGTCAAAGTATCAACCGTTTGCTTCATATTATCCAGCGCTTGCACCTTGTAAGCGCTAATCATATCCATCGTCTCATAGACATTGTTAAATGCATTTTGAAGCTTGTCCAGCTCAATAGTACTACTGGTTGCCTGCTCGTGAATTTCAGTAGATTGACGCTTCATCATGGCAGAGGTAGATTCAATCAAGCTACTGGTCGTTTTATTAAGCGCGCTGATTTGATCTAATACCAGTTTTTGATTGGTCATGGCTTGAGCAACCACGACTGCCGTACGTAATGCGGAAACCGTCGTTGTCGTCGCACGATCGACACCTTTGATCAGTTCTAGGTTATTTTTACGAATGGTATCAAGTGCTAGATAACCTTGAATATTGACTGCTAATTGAGTCAAGAAGTCTGTGTTTTTTTGGCGCACATAAAACAACATCTCTTCTTTAATAATACGTGCCTTTTCAGGATCTGTCGCTTCAATCTCGTAGACCTTTTTCTCTAGCTGCTCGTCAATCTTTTTGCCCACATAGACATACTGACGAATAGACTCCATCAAGTTCCACATATTGACTTTTTCTTGCTCAATCATAGCATTGTCTTTCATGAGCTCATCTTTACCGTTATAAAGACTGGTTACCACCGCATTAATATGTGATTGAGACGATTCGTATTCACGAAAGTAATCTTGAACTTTATTACCAAAGGGAATCAGACCAAACAGTTTGCGTGAGCTTGTTAGCTGTTTTTTACTTGGGTCTAAATCTTCGACAATGCCGCGTAGCTCGGTTAAGGATTTGGCAATAGGGGAGTCATCAAATAAGCCCTTACTTAAACTTTTGGAAGGCAGCTCTAACATACGGTTAGACACTTGAGCTGACTCACGTATTTCCTTATTACCAAGATTATGTATTGACTGGACTTTCTGCTTAAATTCATCACTTTGCACAGAGCTTGTTAAGACATTATCAATAAAGGCGTCAACTTTTGCATCGAGCTCAGGGATATCACTAGGATCAAGTTTAACCATTTGATCCGCTTCAGTGACAGGGACTTCCTTAACTGCTTCTGGCGGCGTCAAACTGATTGCGGGCGCTTTTGCATTTTCAGGAGGCGTTAATTCTTGCATATGGTTATCCTTATAAATTGAGCAATTAAATTAAGCAATGTTTTGGCTTAAAGGTTGAATGAATGTTTTCGAAACAATAAAGAGGTTGTATTTTAAATAGTACAAGAAAGTAGACTATGATGATATTAAATAAAAGTAACTTTATTTTGAACGTGATTTAGCGTTTGGTTTAGAGCGTGATTGAAAATTTGGTTTAGGACTTGTTGCACATATAAAGAGTGCTTTTAAGTTTGATGAGCACTTTTTAACGTGGAAAAAAACCACCAATCCGCTACTGCAAATTGGTGGTACGCGATTATTACTATATAGAGTGTATAACAAATCACAACATGACGCTGTCTACATGACACATTGTCAAATTAGACATACCACATTGATTATTTCTTACGAGTTGGGCCAAGTAGCATGCCCATTTGACGGCCTTCCATTTTTGGATGTTGCTCGACATTTGAGATGTCAGCTGTATCTTCAATAATACGCTCAAGTTGCTGACGACCAAGGTCTTGGTGAGCCATCTCACGACCACGGAAGCGAATGGTTACTTTCACTTTGTCCTGGTCTTCTAAGAAGCTGATAATTTTACGCAGTTTAACTTGGTAATCTGCTTCCTCAGTACTTGGACGTAGCTTCATCTCTTTAAGCTGGGTTTGCTTTTGGTTTTTCTTAGCCTCTTTCGCCTTTTGTTTTTGGTCATACAAGTAACGCTTGTAGTCCATCACTTTACACACAGGCGGCTGGGCATCTGGTACCAATTCAACCAAATCTAGATTGTCATCACGAGCCGCTTTTAGGGCAGTATCGATATCGACAATACCCATCTGTTCGCCATCTTCTTTTACTAAGCGAACTTCTTTTTGCTGAATCTCTTCGTTGATGTTCAAACGGTTTGACTGTTTAATAGGTAATACTCCTCATCAGTTTTAGGTTTTATAGTCTTTATTATTAACGCCATTAGCACGCTAACCTTGTTCAAAGCAGCAGTTCACTCTTTTCACAAGGTTGGCATATAGCATTAAAAGTTAAAGACTATTGTCGTCCCTTTTGGGCGACTGCTTTCTGTATTAATTCAATAAAGTCCGTCACAGACATAACACCTAGGTTCTCGCCTTCACGAGTACGCACGTTAACCTGTCCTGACTCAACTTCTTTATCCCCCAATACTAGCATATAGGGGATACGCTCTAATGTTCTTTCTCGTATCTTAAATCCTATCTTCTCATTACGCAAGTCACTAATAGCCCGCAGACCTGCATTTTTTAGTTCTGACACGACATTGTCACAGGCTTCCGCTTGTTTATCAGTGATGTTCATCACTACCACTTGTTGAGGAGATAGCCATACCGGCATCCAACCTGCATAATGCTCGATAAGCATACCCAAGAAGCGCTCAAAGGATCCTAAAATAGCGCGGTGCAACATAACTGGTGTATCCCGTTCGCCTTGCTCATTAATATAATGGGCCTCTAAACGGTTTGGTAAATTAAAGTCCAATTGCAGCGTACCACATTGCCAGACTCGGCCAATAGAGTCGCGTAAGCTAAACTCAATTTTCGGACCATAGAATGCGCCTTCGCCTTCTTGTAGTTCCCAATCAAGGTTAGCCGCATCAAGAGCATCGGCTAACGCTTTTTCAGCCTCATCCCAAAGCTCGTCTGCACCCACACGTTTTTCAGGTCGCGTCGACAGCTTCATTTCGATATTATCAAAGCCGAAGTCTTTATAAACGTCCAAGGTCAGCTTAATAAAGTCAGATGCCTCTTTACCGATCTGCTGATTGGTACAAAAAATGTGCGCATCATCTTGTGTAAAGCCGCGAACCCGCATAATACCATGCAAGGCACCTGATGGCTCATTACGATGGCACGAACCAAACTCTGCCAAGCGTAACGGCAAATCACGATAAGAGCGTAACCCTTGATTAAAGACTTGCACATGGCAAGGGCAGTTCATAGGCTTAATGGCATAATCACGATTTTCACTATGGGTGGTAAACATATTTTCAGCATAGTTTTCCCAGTGTCCAGATTTTTCCCACAAGCTTCTATCCACAATTTGCGGTGTCTTAATCTCTTGGTAGCCATTATCCTGCTGAACTTTTCGCATATACTGTTCAAGTACCTGATAGATGGTCCAGCCATTTGGATGCCAAAAGACCATGCCAGGCGCTTGCTCTTGCAAATGAAACAGGTCTAATGCCTTACCAATCTTACGGTGGTCACGTTTTTCAGCTTCTTCAATACGTTCAATATAGGCTTTTAGATCTTTTTTATCCGCCCATGCAGTACCATAAATACGTTGGAGCTGTTCGTTTTTAGCATCGCCGCGCCAGTAAGCGCCACTCATTTTAGTCAACTTAAATACTTTTAAGAAGCGCGTATTTGGCACATGAGGACCACGGCACATATCCACATATTCTTGGTGGAAGTATAAGCCAAATTCTTTTTCCTCTGGCATGTCATTGATAAGCTTTAACTTATAATCCTCACCACGCTCTTCAAAGATCTTAATCGCCTCATCACGTGGCGTCATCTTTTTGATCACATCATAATTTTGCTTAATAAGTTCTGCCATGCGTTTTTCAATCGCCGACATATCATCAGGGGTAAAGGGCGTTTCACTATAGATATCATAATAAAAGCCTTCTTCAATCACCGGGCCGATGACCATTTTCACATCTGGGTACAACTGCTTCACCGCATGACCGAGCAAATGCGCACAAGAGTGACGAATAATATCCACACCGTCGGCATCTTTTGGGGTCACAATTTCAACTTTAGCGTCATGGGTGATTGGGTCACTTGCATCGACAAGCTGACCATCCACACGTCCTGCAACCGTCGCCTTAGCGAGGCCTGGGCCGATGCTTTCAGCCACTTGCATGACCGAAGTTTCACCTTCAAACTCTTTGACACTGCCATCAGGCAAAGTAATTGCAACCATAATCTAAAATCCAAATTATTTATACTATAAATTAAAAATTCATCACCCTTATAATTGTGACGAAAATAACAAACACAACCATTAAAACAGAAAAACCGACCTCAAAGCCAGTTTATAAGTCGTTATTCATCCTATTATAAAGGATTTTGTATTCGTTTTTATAGCTATTCCTGCTTTTCGCTACTATCTACATGAGTGAATGACACGGTGGCTAACGTTTGGCAAGTCTCTTGCTTCGCGAGCCTAGCCAAACTAAGCCATCGTACCTCATTCACTCATGCAGTATATCCGCTGCAATCAGGGCTAGCGGCAACATCATGTTCTTGCTACTATCGTCTGTGTTAGAAAGATTATCTTATTGGAAAAGACGGACTAGAGTTAAGCGCTCATTTAGAATAATTAGCAAATTAAATAGCACATAACAACTAAAACCAATGGTTTAGTTGTTTAGAAGGGGGTGGGATGTTTTGTTAAGTACACAAAGAAAAGAGCTGATTTTAAAGGTCATATGGTTTCTAGTGATGGCAGGCGTCATGTATTGCAGAATATATGACTACCTTTCAAGATATGAAGCGTTAGCCCTTTTTGTCATCTATACCTTAGTACATGTACTTGTTATTGAAAGGCTGGTACTTGGTAAAATAAAGATAGCAAATAAGAAGTGAAGTAGAACAAGAAGAGCCGTAACGAGAAGAGTAATAAAAAACAGCTATTAGCTAGGTTGCATAGGACCTAGCGTCAGATACATATTATAGTCTCTAACACTAGCCTCTAAAATACGTAGCGTGTGGTGTAGTGCAACGAAACCCACGTTTAAGATTACAAATTAAAGCGTATATCTTAATTAAAAAAGGGATGTCTTAATTAAATGTTGACGTTAACCATTATCTATATATAGATAAACTAGAATTCGATGAGCGGGTAGTTAATATGATGTTTACCTTTTGGATATCTCAGATCAAAACAATACTCAATTTTTGCTGAAATAATTCTCCCACCCCCTTGACCAAACTCAAAAACTATATATACTACGCCACCTGTTCAAGAAAACTTATACAGTTAACTAGCTTATAGTGAACAAACATCATTTAGACAGTTAAAAATGAATGAAGTTTGAAGAAAATCAAAATAACTAAAAAATAACTGTAAAACACTCTTGACACACAAATTAAAGCGTCTATAATACGCACCTCATTAAGGGAAACGACGTTAAGAACTGAAAGCGAAAGCAGAAGTTTAAAACCGAGATAACTTATTGAAAGAATTTAAAATGCAGTAAATAAAAGGTTGACAGATATCATAATAATGATATACTTGATAACCCGATAAGTAAGAGAGGCAATTAACCTATCTTACCTATTGCATAACTTACCTTGGACGACAAGATAAGTCAACTATTTAAAAGCTAAAATCAAAGAACAACTTGTGTGGATTTTTGCTGATTTAGGATGCTGAGAAATTAAAGTTGGGGTTTACTCTATTCGGGTAGACGACTAACTATAAAAATTATCATTCTTTAGAAGCAGAAAAACTCGAAGTTAATTCATTATATGAAACATACGAAAAGCAATTTGCTAGTAAAAGAATGAGCCAAGTTTAGAAGCTTCTTTAAAGAGCTTCATAGCAAGATTAAACTGAAGAGTTTGATCATGGCTCAGATTGAACGCTGGCGGCAGGCTTAACACATGCAAGTCGAGCGGAAACGATGATAGCTTGCTATCAGGCGTCGAGCGGCGGACGGGTGAGTAATACTTAGGAATCTGCCCAGTAGTGGGGGATAGCACGGGGAAACTCGTATTAATACCGCATACACCCTACGGGGAAAAGGGGGCACTTTGTGCTCTCGCTATTGGATGAGCCTAAGTCGGATTAGCTAGTTGGTGGGGTAAAGGCCTACCAAGGCGACGATCTGTAGCTGGTCTGAGAGGATGATCAGCCACACCGGAACTGAGACACGGTCCGGACTCCTACGGGAGGCAGCAGTGGGGAATATTGGACAATGGGGGCAACCCTGATCCAGCCATGCCGCGTGTGTGAAGAAGGCCTTTTGGTTGTAAAGCACTTTAAGCAGTGAAGAAGACCATATGGTTAATACCCATATGCGATGACATTAGCTGCAGAATAAGCACCGGCTAACTCTGTGCCAGCAGCCGCGGTAATACAGAGGGTGCAAGCGTTAATCGGAATTACTGGGCGTAAAGCGAGCGTAGGTGGCTTAATAAGTCAGATGTGAAATCCCCGGGCTTAACCTGGGAACTGCATCTGATACTGTTGGGCTAGAGTAGGTGAGAGGGAGGTAGAATTTCAGGTGTAGCGGTGAAATGCGTAGAGATCTGAAGGAATACCGATGGCGAAGGCAGCCTCCTGGCATCATACTGACACTGAGGTTCGAAAGCGTGGGTAGCAAACAGGATTAGATACCCTGGTAGTCCACGCCGTAAACGATGTCTACTAGTCGTTGGGGGACTTGATCCCTTAGTGACGCAGCTAACGCAATAAGTAGACCGCCTGGGGAGTACGGCCGCAAGGTTAAAACTCAAATGAATTGACGGGGGCCCGCACAAGCGGTGGAGCATGTGGTTTAATTCGATGCAACGCGAAGAACCTTACCTGGTCTTGACATATCTAGAATCTTGTAGAGATACGAGAGTGCCTTCGGGAATTAGAATACAGGTGCTGCATGGCTGTCGTCAGCTCGTGTCGTGAGATGTTGGGTTAAGTCCCGCAACGAGCGCAACCCTTTTCCTTAGTTACCAGCGGTTAGGCCGGGGACTCTAAGGATACTGCCAGTGACAAACTGGAGGAAGGCGGGGACGACGTCAAGTCATCATGGCCCTTACGACCAGGGCTACACACGTGCTACAATGGTAGGTACAGAGGGTAGCTACACAGCGATGTGATGCGAATCTCAAAAAGCCTATCGTAGTCCGGATTGGAGTCTGCAACTCGACTCCATGAAGTCGGAATCGCTAGTAATCGCGGATCAGAATGCCGCGGTGAATACGTTCCCGGGCCTTGTACACACCGCCCGTCACACCATGGGAGTTGATTGCACCAGAAGTGGGTAGCCTAACCGTAAGGGAGGCGCTCACCACGGTGTGGTCGATGACTGGGGTGAAGTCGTAACAAGGTAGCCGTAGGGGAACCTGCGGCTGGATCACCTCCTTATTGACGCATCCGGTCAGCAAGAATTCACAACAAGTTGTTCTTTGGTTTTAGTAAGCTTTAGCTGTAAACGAGCAGATGCTAGTAGGCAGAACGATTAGAAAATCCCCTTTAAGGGATTTTCTCTTGCGAAGCTAAAATTGCACTTATTGTTTTATAGCTTACTGAGGTGTTGAGTTATTTGAAAATTCTATTTAAAGAATTTTCCTTGCGCTCGGGATGAAGCAGTGCTTCATCTAAATCCTCGCTCAGGGTCTGTAGCTCAGCTGG
>NZ_JBXYJH010000018.1:0-51104 GCF_057396215.1 Psychrobacter sp. CX18
TGAGCTATGCTGAAAAAACCGTAGATAAAAACTTGGTAAACTAAGGAAGACAATTAGGAGTTTACCATGACAAAGAAAGCTAAAAGATACAGTGAAGAATTTAAAGCAGAAGCGGTCAAAGCAATAGAGAATAATGGTGGCAATGTCAGTGCCACAGCAAGGCATTTAGGGCTACCAATGCAGACACTAGCCAATTGGCAACGAAAAGCCAATCAAGGCAAACTCAAAGGTACTAAGCAATACGATCCAGAGCTTGTTTCAGCCCTTGAAGAAATTAAGCGTTTAAAGCGTGAACTAAAAATAGCACAAGAAGAGCGAGAGATATTAAAAAAGGCTACGGCGTACTTTGCCAAACACGATCAGTAAGGTACGCCTTTATTGACCATCACAAATATGAATTTAGTATCACAGCCATGTGCAAAAACCTTGATATCAAACCATCAAGCTACTATGACTGGAAAAAGCGTGACATCAGTGTTCAGCAAATACATCGCAATCACTGTGAGCTGCTTGTAAAAGCTGCGCACAGGAAGACCAAAGAACGATATGGCTATGAGCGTCTGCATGCTCACCTAAATGAACAAGGACACGATGTCAGCAAGTATATGGTACGTAGTATCAAAGAAGAACATGGTATCAAATGTAGACGTCATAAGCGCTTTAAAGTGACAACGGACTCAGAGCATAACAAGCGTGTTTATCCTAACCTGCTTAAACAGAAGTTTGGCGTTAATCGTCCTAATTGTGTCTGGGTCAGTGATATCACCTATATCTGGACAGATGAGGGCTGGCTTTATTTGGCAGGCGTTAAAGATTTGTATACCAAAGAACTGGTTGGCTACGCTATCGATAAACGCATGAAGACTGATTTAGTCTGTAAGGCCTTAAATAAAGCAATCAAAGATAAAAGACCTAGCCAAGGACTTATTGTGCATTCAGATAGAGGTAGTCAGTATTGCAGCGATGATTATCGCAAAATGATCACTAAACACGGTTTTAAAGGATCTATGAGTGCGAGAGGTAACTGTTATGACAATGCGCCAATAGAGAGCTTCTGGGGCGTTTTAAAGAATGAGCTGGTATATCATCATAATTATAAAACTCGATTTGAAGCAATCAACAGCATCTTGAAATATATTGAGTTAGATTACAATCAAGTCAGGATTCAGCAGAGTTTAGGTATGAGATCGCCAAGACAAGTTTGGATGGATTTCTATCGTCAAGCTGCCTGATTAAAATCTCCCAAGTTTAGGTGTACGGATTTGACAGCAGGGGTCATAAGTATGATGTTTTAAATGATTTCTATGATGGTTTTGCTTCAGCTGCAAATTTATCACAAGATACGGTTTACAAATACGGTCTAATCGATAAAGAAAATAAAGTAGTAGTTCCGTTTGAATATGACAATATCGGAAACCTTAGTGAAGGCTTGATTGCAGTACATAAAGACGGCAAATGGGGCTATATCGATCGAGAAAATAAGTCAGTTATCGGAATTAATTTAGCGTATGAGCAAGTTAACGATTTTTTAAATGGTCTAGCTGCTGTTTTTAATTATGAAGAAAATAGCGACAACTTTAAGTACGGCTATATCGACAAGACAGGCAAACTGGTCATTCCAATGAATTTTACCAGAGTCTTTTGGGATGATTATGAAGGTAAAATAAACTTTAAAAATGGTTTTGCTATTGTGAACGATTATGAAGGTAGAGAGTTTTGTATTGATACTAAGGGTCAAGAGACTCAGCGCCCAACAGGCATAAGTCGTACAAATAAATTTTATGAAGACGTGAGTGATTAAGAAGAGCAGGCTAATCCTGAACAAGATATGACAACTTTAGGTACTGCAAAATTTGCTTCTACTACTGACTATTTAGCGCTTAAACCTAATCAGGAATGGACTTGGAAGAATTTAGCTAATATGCCAAACGTCAAAGAGTGGCTTAATAAAACTCCTGAGAAAGATAAAAGTATACAAGGCGACCCAAACTATTCTATTGATGCTAATGTGATAGAGAATAGTTATATGACGGCCTATGGTACACAGCAGCAGCCTAAGCTTATTGTACTTAGCTCTGGGCAAGGCTATGCTGAGGATGAGGAGCTTAAAGGGGTTTATGCGGTTACTGACTTTTTTGATTCAAATGATCTGGTACGCATCGAAACAAATTGTGATGTAGATGGCAGGTTTGATCAAAAGTTTTATAAGTGGCAAAAAAAAGGATACCAGCCTCTTTATGTCTATGCAGTTTATATGGGTGGTAATGCAGGATGCGAGTCAAAATATGGTATTGCAGAGAATTTAGAGGAGTTCTTCAGTCCTAAGTACGAAGATTCCTTTCTAGGGCTTCAAAGCATAGATCAGAACTACGATGAAGTTGTTTGTGCATTTTCTTAATAGCAAATTACGGGGTAGTTTATGATTTAGAAGATTATAAACATAGCTTAATTCAGAAGTTTGATTTACCTTTAGAGTTTTAAATAATATAAAGTGAGGGTGGATTTAGTCCCCTTAATAATAAGCTATTATCTGAAATTAATCAGATTTGGATAGTTTATAGTCAACATGTTTGTGTTAAACTTGTGAGCTTTGGAACTGAAAAAGATCATAAGTTGGTTTTATAAACATCAGTTCCAAATTTCTTTTCGTGATTAAATAAACAACTCAACCATTATCTCTTACTCACCAAAACATTCAACCATTTATTATCCCGATCGTCTCTGAGATCCGAAGTAATCCAACAGTCATATTCGATAGCACACCCAATACGAAGCTGGTTTAAAACCTCAAGCAAACGCGCCTCATTCATATCGCAAAAAAAGCGACCACTGTCATCTGTCCGTTCTTCAGTGCCATATTTAAAAGAAGCATATAATACGCCATCCGTAATTAGCGTATTGAGTAAGTCACTCATTAAATCTGGCAAATCTGAGTAGGGAACATGAAGTAATGAGGCACACGCCCATATGCCAGTAAATTGGTTTTTATAAAAGGTACTGCTAATATCGTCAAAACGTAAATGTAGCCAGTTAACATGACTTAGCTCATAGTATTTTTGAGCGTTATTAATTAACGTTTCACTACCATCAATAGCAGTGACATTCATTCCGAGATTATTTGAAAAATAAAAGCTGTCACGTCCTGAGCCACAACCAACATCAAGAATATGTTGTGGAATTCCAATGTGCAGGGGTAGGTTTGCAACAAACACATCATACAATGCGGTCATGCTGACATGTCTAGTGTGTTCTATAAACATATCTGCATTTTGATTATAAAACTCTAAGGTTTGAAGTTTTTTTATATTGTATTGAAAGATGATCCAGGACTGTTAGCTTATCTTTAGTATGAGTAATAGTACTTGTACTATGGCAGACGAGCGCTTAGCTTAATAATGTATCTCCATATTATGCGAGCCAAGGCTTACTAATTTATGTATATTAGCATACCTACTACTGACTCATTTGCAGCGTTTTGAGCTTGATAAAAGAAAATATAATAGATTTAATGGGCATAAATAGCGGTTAGAGCATAGATGATTTAACAGTTATGCCTATTGGTATATAGCTTCAATGTAGAAGGTATGCCCATTAATATTCCTTACTATGAGATTAATCTTAAGTATGCTTAGCTTTATATTAATTCGCCTAGGTAACTATAATAATCAGTCAGTCTTGTACCCTAGCACATCAAAATGAAAATATTTGTATTCATCTCCTTGCTCCTTGTCGTAAATGAAGCAGTAGGGTTGGTTATGATAAGGTGCGCCACGTCTATATTCATCCCAATTTCCACTAAAACAAAATTTATTAGAGTTAATATTAAAATCAAACTCTAAGGACTCACCTTTATCATTAACTCGTAATAAATTACCATCATAATCTCTAGCTTCTGTAATGCCAAAGCCAGCAGGCATAACTGTCTTACGATTAGGGTCAATAACTACCATACGATAGTATTTATTAATATAGGGCTCAGGCAAGTCCATCAAGGCTTTATCTGCTTCAAAGATATATATAATCTTGTTTTTATCGAAGTTAGGGCGACGGGTTTTAATAATGTTAGCATACGCTTTAATACGCTTATCAGTACAGAAATTGACATTGTCAGAGTCAAATCCGCATACATTAACTGTGACGCCATATTTGGTATAGTCTTCTGCATTAGCATTACTATAAAATACAGTTAGCCCTGTAAGTAATGCTAAAGTAAGATTTTTGACTAACATATACGTTCCTTTGGTAGTGGTGTTGTAAACTTTAGCTTTAAATCGGTAACTACTTCTAAAGAAGGAGTTACCGATTTAATATCAATATCTTATAATTATCAGGCTGCAACTACTTTTTCTCATAGTGGGAAATATAGAAATAGTTTGCTTTGCCTTCTGTAGCCTTCAATAGTTTGCTTGATTTAGAAGTATCAAGAAGGGTTGAAGCTTGATCTAGTGCGCTAGAGCGAAACGTAAAAGGATTAGATTTTGAAGGCTCAAGGAAGCCAACACCTTGGTCTGGTACGATAATTGTCACAGAATTATCAGACCAAAATATCTTCAGATGTCGACGATGATTAACTGAATTCTTTGAATATATGCCAACATTAGCAATTAGCCCAAGATCCTTTAGGAAGTTTCGCAACACTTTTTCCTGATCGTTAGCATCTTTCCAGTTATGATCTATCTTATAAGGGTTTCTATCATTTTTGGCTTCGGTAGTTCGAATTGTTACTTGTGGATCAGTCCATAGATTGTCTTCATCATAAATAGACTTAAGCCCATAAATTATCTCACCGATCAGTAAAACTGTTAAAGGCGTTACTAGATATCGGTCAGAGTACTCTATTTGTATAATATCAACTTTTTTAGAAAGCTGATTATCAAGGTGTTTATATTGTTGTCTCATAAACTCCCAAAACTTAGCGCCAACCTCTTTAATAGGGCCGTCTAGCTCACTGTAAATCTTAAGTTCAAGAGTATCGTTCTCTGCGTCTGGCTTTAATCGTTCAATATCTAGTGGGTTCGTATTTAATAGCTCTGCTGTAGTAGACTCAACTGTTATATCTTCTGATTCAACGTACCAAAAATCGAAGTTTGGAACATAACTGCCCTTACCCGTAGTCGCTAAGGTTACTGGTAAACTGCTTTTATCTCCTTCAACCATTTGAAGAAGGTAATGGTTTGAGAGGAAGAGTTTATCGCTCTTATAGGTTGATAGTTCAACCTTACTAAATGAGCTTAATGTGGTTAGCTGAAGCTTAGAAATATCATCAAGGTTAGATAGGGAGTTCTCATTGATCGCTATCTGAACGTCATTGCCGTTATAATTCCAAGTTGCAACAAGATCAAATAATCTTGCTGATATATCCCAGTCTTTAGGATCTCCTTGTAAATATAGTCTAACTTGTTTATAGCCACGTAGGAAATAATGTGCAACTCTTTCATCAATTGACTGACCACAGTAGCTTGCCTCAGGTAATAAGTTCTTAGCATAGTCTGGTAGCTCAAGAAGGTTAGAGATGCTTTCTAAGTACTCAAGAGCTTTGATTCGATTGAGCTTATGGCTAATAAATCTTGTATCGTAAGACAGTAAGCAGCTGTGACAAGCTGAGTCACATTCATCATCACAGCTCAATACTGACTTCGCTTGCTTGAATAGTTTGTCCAGATACTGATGCGCTGTACTTGAGAATCCTGCACCACCACTGGCTTTATCATAAATACTAATGGCATATGCTACATCTTGTTCTATTTCTATTTGCCTAATACCAAAGCCTAATTCTTCAGCATCAATACCATGACACGCAGCTAAAGCATCTCGAAAAGCTACTGATAGAGTCTGGGCTATAACTTTATCTTCCTCAGTATTTAAAAACCTGCCATTTTCTGGGTCTTTTAAGTACATCTCAAACACGTTGGTTCTGTCTTGAGCACCAATGAATAGGTTTTGTACTAAATACCCCTTTTCGTCAGGATCACATGCACCAGACTTTAGATCTTCTTTAGATACCTGACCTTTACTTATAGGCTTCATTGGTAAATGTTTAAGGAAATTGGTACGTTGTTCATCCCATCTGTCAGGATTTTTTCGACGATCAAAACGAGTTGATTCTGCTCGACCACATCCTAAACAGATAAAGTATCCATGACCATATACACCACTACTTTGATGGAATACTAATCCATTCTCATCTGTGCGGAAGGATCCCACGTCAGGAGAAATCAGAGGGTGCAGACTACCTTTTGCCTGAATCTTTGGGTCTTCTACAGGAACAAAGGATTGATGTTCGATACTGTTATGAGGAGCAGTGTAGTAATCTACTCTGAACCCCATAGGTTCGACATAAGTTACAATATCATGGTTTATTTTGCGTTTGATATTGCCAGACTCAAAGAAGTCAGCTTGATTATCAGATAAGTCAGTCTTGATAGAGGAGTCGGTCTTAATAACTGTGCCACAGCTGTTACAAGAGATATGTTTGGCGCTTGGGTAGACATCCATGGCGCCGCAATGCTTACATCTAGCAAATACATTGATAATCTGGGCATCGTTACTACCAGAGCTATAATATCGGCTTAGCTCTAAACCTGCTGAACGATAGACAAGGCCGTCTACTGCAATCTCATTTCCTGGCGCATATTCTCTAATAGCAATAGCGATATCACGTACGGGTTTATTAGCATAAGTGCTTAAATTGTCTATTCTAGAAGATAGATTAACGTTAACTGGATTGACAGTTTGATTTGATTTTTTAGAGTTTGATTTATCGGTATTCTCAGCATACAAGCTGTATAAATCAAATTCGACCAGCCCAGAAGGGAAGCCGTAGCGGGGTAAGAAGTTATGTCGCGCCAAGTCAGACAATAAATAACCACTAGCAATGCTTCGTATGTCAAATACTAACTTAGCCAAGTAGCTTGACTTAGAGTCACTAAAGGTATGGTATTCTTCAATACGTCTAGCTACTCTATTGACTAAGTAGCTTTGTGCTTTAGCCAGATCCAGAAAGCTATTGTGAATAATTTCAGTGATCGAAACGGACTCTAAGGCGCTTAGTTTTCGAATCCTATCTATATTTGGCTGTAAGGTTTCAATATTTTCAGAGTTTCTATCAAGTTGTGTCAATAGCTTTAGCTCTTTAATGAACGAATAGGCAGGTGATCGTTTCAATAAATTACAATATAAGTTCTTGTATAGTTCTGACTCATCCTCAAAGCTAACTTCAAGTGATTCATTAATGTCAGCAATTATTAAATCGCTGGTTTCATTATCTTTATTTACCTCTTGCTCTATAGCTTCCTTAATTGTAGCTTTAATAATGGTCTCAATGTCTTTATAACTGGTGTCTGTCCAGTTGAAAAAGAAGAGGCCAGAGTTAAGGGTAATAGGGGACTCATTTTCTGGTATTAATTTAGGCAAGAAATACGCTAATAAATAAGCATTAACATGCCTTTGAACAATACGCTCACTATCAAGCGTAATATATGGCGGTGAGATTTGAGTATTAAATGCCCATAGCGTATTATTAAATACCATCTGTTCGTGTGGGTTATCCTTACACAGAGTGAAGGCTGTGGCAGTGCTTTCTCTACTTCGACCTGCACGTCCAGTACGCTGAAGGTAGTTAGCAGGATGAGGCGGTACGTTACTCATTGCAACGCTAGATATGCCGCCTATATCAACCCCCATCTCCATTGTTGTAGAGCAGTTCAAAATATTAATATCACCGTCTTTAAAGCTCTTCTCGTACTCTTTTAAGCATGCTGAACTAAGCTGTGCGGAGTGTTCTTCTGTAACAAGTGTATTGACACCTCGAATGACATCGCTTGAAACATCACTCCATAGATTTTCTTTACGAAGTCTTTGAATAGTATCATTATTGTCTAACCAGTTTTCAGCTTCACGTTTAAAGCGGAGTTCACCAGGAGATGGCGTGAAGATATCTATCGACTCTAAACGGCATAAGAACTGCTGTTTTTTCTCAGCTAACTCTTTAATTTTTGAATGACGAGGTATATAAGGGGTAATGCCTTTAAAGGTTTTTGGCAGTAGTCGGTTGGTGATAGGGCAGACCCAGACTTCTAATGGAATGCTTAAATAGGTATCAGAAAAGTCCAGCTGGTAAACCTGTATGCCTCCACTTATAGGCTTCGGGGTTAGTAGGCCTACTTTAATAAGGTCATTCCAAGCCCTGAGTAGAATAGTGTTAATAATATCTTCATCACGTTTATCTGATAAGTTTAAATTTGCAGCCAACGCTAATAAGCGAACCATACGCATACTATTGTTAGGTGCATGGGTGTTGACCTGTACCCATTCACGGGTAATCTTACTGTCTTCTTTGTCTAGCTTAAGCTCTGAGTTGGGCTTAACCAGTTGTTTTATACTAAAAAACCTAGTGTTTAGTGACTTCGTTTTATTGTCACTAAGATTCAGGATACGTTGTTCCCTAACATAATAGGTCAATAGTAGACTTAAATAATCCTTCCAATCTTCATTGGAAAAGCCTAATTCATTCCATTCCTCAAAGTTGTCCGTAGAGATGTCATTTAACTGGGGGTAACTAAACGATACCAATCCCATGGTTTCAAGAGAGTTATGGTTTTTAGGTCGATAAGCTATTTCGTTTAAGAGTAAGAGCTCTGCTTTTTGGAAATCATCATGAATATGATTAATATCGGCAATCTTACTGATACTCTTTGATAAGAATTTGAACTCAGGATGATTGGCAATCGATTGCACAACCTCCTTCCATTCCAATAAGGGAGGTTGAACTTTGCTTTTATTTTTAAGACTCTCAACTTTCTCTTCAAAAGTTTTTTTAATCAATGGATTTTTGGTTTGCGCTACTAACTGTTCAAGTTCAGCGAGTTCCAGTTGTTCTTCCTGAGTTAGCCCTTGGGATGACTTGAATTGTTGAGCTAGATTGTAATATACGATATGTCTTAAACTGCGACGTTCAGAATCCTGACGTAGCTTCATCGTTATACGGGCAGTGCCTTGTCTGCTATCAGTAAAAGTAATCATCCTTCTACCTTGAGCAGGTTTGCTGTCTGTATCCTTCTCAAAAGGAGGGCAATGTTCTAGTAAAAGAGGCGCTGCAGCACCCATATAAAAGGGTGCTCCTAAGCGCGCCGCTCTGATAACGGGTTTTTTAACACTCTGGTTGTCGCAGAAATAGCAGTGGTTAAGAGGAGATAACGGTGCATCCTCGTTTTTTATAATAACTTCAACCCTATCATCTGCTTTGATTGTATATTCGATACCTTCACTATCTATATTGCTAGGATAAAGATAAGTAGATTCATCTTTAGCTACTTCATCGACGAGGTTGTGCTTACTAGACCAGGTAGGAAGAAGTAATATGGGCTGAAAGTTGCCTGTATTCTCTTCATCATATCCATCTATCGGACTATCTATCGAATCATCCTCATCAACAGTAGAGGGTCTATCTAAGGTAAAATCATCATCCTTAAGTTGGCTAAACTGAGTCCATTTTGTCTTATTTGAACCATCTACCAGAACACTGTCTTTTTGGACAAGAAGGTGAGGAGCTTGACAATCATCGCAGTAACTTAGCTCAAATACTGGATAATGACAGTGTGAGCAACGGGTTTGTTGATTAGAATAGACATAGCCAAACTCCCAGTTAGGTTGGCCGTTATCTTTGACGCCTGATAGCGGTGTATCATGTTTGCCACTACAGTTTGGGTTTACGCAAGCATATAAGCCAGATAAAGTGCGCTGGAAAAAATGAGAGCGCAGGGGAAGGAATGCAGGTGCATCATTAGTATGCTTAGTATTTGAACACACATCTAGCCAGTTTAGTAAGTAATCTATGTTGGATGCTTGTATATTGCTATTAAGCAGTAAGGTATTGATGTCATCCTTTAAAACCTCAGTTAGTTGTTTAAGGCTTTGAGTTTTAGTGACAACACCATTTTCATTACTCTGTACAAATTGCTGTCTAATTTTTTGAGCAAAGGGATGATTTAGCAATGCTTTAAATCGATCATGGCTGACAAATTTATCAGCATCAATTTGAGCAATATTTTCTAATGACTCTACTTGGTTAAGAGGTTTGCTATTAACAGGAGAGATAGATGGAACGTTACGTTTGGCAGACACGATATGAATTTGCTGTTTATCAACACCTGCTAAAGACGCTAAAAAATTCTTGAGATTGTATTGTGCCTCTTCATCATCTCCGATAGTTGCTGAGGTAGCAATAAAGTGAACCTCATCGGGTTTAACATCAAATGCAATCATCACCCTGCGTAATAATAGAGACATCTCTGCAGCAGTAGAGCCTGTATAGCTATGCGCCTCGTCCAGTACGATCCAACGCAGCTTTCCTTTAGATTGATTAATAATAGGCGCGTCTTTTTGGCGAATAAGCATATACTCCAGCATGGTTGCGTTAGTAACCAAAATGGGAGGAGGATCTTCTCTTAAACCTTTTCGTGAAAGTACTTCAGCAGTATCTTTTGGCGCACCTTTCGCTGGGTTCTCTGGTGTATCGCCATTGTAGAGACTAAAGCGAATTTTATTATTTGGGGTATCTGCTCCTAATGAATCTGCCCATTCGCTTAAGCGTTCACGCTGTGAGTTGATAAGCGCATTTAAAGGATATAAAAATAAAGCTCGGACACCTTTCAGTCTTTCTTTCTCGATTTCCTGCTGTCTCACTAAGTCATCTAAAATTGGCACCATAAAACATTCAGTTTTACCAGAGCCTGTACCACTGGTGACAATTAATGAGTTAACCTTGTCTTTCTGATTTAATATTTCCCAAGACTTTGCTTGATGCTTATAGGGTACAGGAATACTGTTTACTAGCATATTGGCAACTTTTGGGTGTAATAGGCCGCCACCAAACTCGGCCATTTTTTTTTGTTGAGCCTCCCAAGGGAATAATACTTCAAATACAGGGTTACCCATTAGGCCTTGGTTGCCATTACCAGTCGCATTGTCGTGTGATAACTCTTTGATGAGATGTTCACGTAAGTTTTGATTAGCAAAACGTAAAATACCTGAGGTAGACTCAACAGCATTATGCTTTATATCGTTATATTGGGAATAAAAATATTGTTGTTTTTCAGGGATTAAAGGTAACTTGTTCACTATAAATTCCTTATGCGATAAATTAAAGAGGTGCCTTTACTTGTTAGTGTTATGACAGTGGTTAAACCATGAGAAAGCTACTTCGTATGAGTATTGATACCAACTTGGCGCAAACTTCATAACCTCATAGATTGCAACCTTTTGACGACTCAGTTTTTTACGCAGGTTTTTTAAACGATGAATATATTGCTCATCGTGAGCTTTATTTTCGTCAATAAGGTAGAGGTCGCTATGACTTGGTTCAGCAGAAAGCCAACCAGCTATAATGGGAAGCATAGCCGTAGAAGTGATGTAGTCACTTGACTTAGGGATATCAATATTTAAAGCGCAGTGAGAGTCTATTTCATTAACCACTTGTTTGATGATGTTTACTAACTTAGGGTTGTTGGGCCATTCAGCATTAACCAGTTGCTTCTGCTTGATAAGTTCGCCTAAGCAGTAATTCAAAGCACCGGAAACTTGATGTTTGAGGTGTCCGTCACTAGTGTCACTATAATTTAACCAAGCGCTGAAAGTCGGTGAGAGGGCTTGAAGCTCTTTATTAAGAGCTTCAAGTGTTGGTAGTAGAAGATCTTGTATTTGATCCTCACTAATGTTTTTGAATTCAGTGAGCTCCTTTTTAAGTTCCTTTTTAAGTTCCTTTTTAAGTTCCTTTTTAAGCTCTTGTATAGCCCGGTCGTAAATATTTTTAAAGTCCTCATAACTTAATAGGCTCCAGATAATTCCAATTTCGTCTTTAACTTTGGTGACGATATCTGGGCTCAGTATAAAGCCGTTTGTACCATAGATAATAACAGCACACATAAACTCTGGAACTTGGCGTGCAGCCACCCAGTTATCAAGAGTGACTAGCGGTAGTTGAATGCAATTGGTCGATACTTTTTTTAGGTAAGTCCATTCTGAGTGTTCTGGGTCAAACGCCATAATGCGATAAATGCGACGCATTGCTTTAAGCCTCAAGTGCTCTTTTGATATCTTACTGGCGTCTGCTAGAGTAAGCACATCATTTTGCGGTAAATCTGATTCGATGGTGCTATCTAGAATATTGATTTTGCTATCAGAAGCTGGGTTTATAGGAGTTGTTTCTGGTAAGTTATTATTACCAGAGTCATTATTATTATCTAAATCTAAGCCACCATTTGATAATGGCAACTGCGGTTCTGTGGCATAGTTATCTGTGTTGTTATTATTCGTGTTGTTATCATCAAGGTAATCAGAGTGTATAACCTGATATACAGTGGAACGAATAAGTTTGTTTGAAATATCTGAAATCTTATTTGACTGTAAGTTATCAGTAGTGTCTACATTTGATGCGTTGTCCTCACTGTAATAAACTAGACTAGGAACTAAATAAACCAGATAGGTGCCCTCAGCGGCGTCTTGTAAAGAGGTTGTTGACCATAGGTATTTAGTTTCCTCAGATACTGGCGACTTAGTCTTCGATAGGGTTATTACTTCTTCAGGGTTAATAAAACTAAATGCTTGAATATCAGAATGTTTATAAAGCTCTGCTAGCTCATTTTGCTCATGCATGCTTGATGCTGTATATTTATGTCTGCTTGCAAGCTCAATACACTGGCCTTCATGTTCAATATACAGCTGGTAATGATAATGTCCAAACGTAATATTGAAATGTTCAGTCCCACCTAATCTTAAAGTAACTTTAACCTTTTCATCCAAACCTTGTTCACTTAACGACATTAAACGTTTGATGGTAGGCAGCCAATCGACAGGTTTTAACTCTAAAAACTTGTTGGCATCAACACCATAAGTCGCACTTAGGATATTATCACGCTGTGAGTTGAGCCTGAACTCTACTGTTGCTTTGCGAGCCCTTGTAGGATTGAAAACTTTGACTCTATATCCATTAAGATTATCATCGATATTAAGATGGAGAGCGTTGCTTAACTGCCCTTGATGCCGGTCATAAATAACGGTCTGACTACTTGGGAAGTAGCACTGAAATCTTAGCGGGCGAGTGGTGGCATGCGCGATAGCATGTCCCTTATCACTGGACATGAAAGCTACATTTAAAGTGATTTTCTCACTAGGAACCTTATTGACACTCAGTTTGAATTTTTTTTCATTTAAGCTAACTGTTTGGCAATTTAAAGTATGTGGAGAATAGGCTTCCAGTTTAACGATGTCACGGCTGGTTAGGTGTATGTTGCCTACAGCTTCATTTGTATCACTATTTAATGGTTGTAATCTGTAACGAAAATCATGAGGAACCAGACCTAAATTGGTACTAAACAATACATTATCACTCTCATCACGAACTTGTATTCGATAACATCCTGATGGCGTTTCACGATATTCATTAAGCGTTTTGTAATTACCAATATGGCCTTGATTATCTAGAATCGGCGCTAGCAATAGCCGATGTTTTGGAACAGTACTTCTGATTTTAGAGTCTTCTTTACTGATTGCTGTAACAGCGATATCACCTTTAATGACCTTACTTGGATAACTGAAATCTACTAGCTGCCTACCAACTACTTCATATTGATAATTGGCGTCTTGGCTATTGGTTTTGAAAGTATATTTTTGGGTACCATCTGTAACGACAATTTTTCCTGTCAGTTTATATAATGAGCCTAGCATTTTATTTGAATGAAGCTTAGCAACAGCTTGGAGCTCACTATTAGGATCTAAGTCATGCTTCCAGCCTTCTGGTACAAAAATGATAGCGTTATCTTCTTTAACAGATTGGTTATAGCTACCTTCATATTCAGCGATAATATTATTATCACCTTCTCGTTGAATACTGGCTAAGAAAGGAGCATCAACATCGACCTCATTCATGCTTGAATTTTGATAGGGGTTAATGGGGTTGTTTTGATTATCGGTTAACCCCTTAATAATCTTACCAAGAGAGTCAGTCAGATGAAGCGTAATTGATGAATGCCAAAGGTCTTGACCTATATTAACACTATGAGCGGACCTCAGAATCATCCTGTCTTGAGAGTGAATTGGACTGGCTTCCCACTTGCCTATAACACTATCATGTTCTTGATCATAAAATAGCAAGCCAATATCTTCATCGGTAATCTTCTCGGCATTGCCATTAAGGCTTAAAAATTTGGGCGCCGATATTTTTGCGCTAAGAGTGACAGAGTGGTTATTAAGACTTATGTCAAGAGTACGTTTCAACTGTATGGTTTTAAACCAGTCATTTTCATAAGCTGGATTTTTATTTTTAACGCTTCGAGTTGAATCGACAACTAAGCTTGTCAATAGTTCACGGGCAGATTCGTCCTCTAGAGAAAAAGGAAAAAAGTCAGTCCAGCCTCCATTGGTGGTCTTGTCTAAGTGCTCAATAGGATTGGGTTGATCAATCAGTTGATAGGTAAGTACTAAGTTATGAATATCATCGACAAGTGCGACTAGGGTATCAATAATATCATCACGTCCAGACGTTTTCGGCAAGCGGTTTATATGATGATCAAAGTATAAACGAGTTTCTCCATCTTGGGCTTTTACCTTCATGGCACCATATAAGAGGTCAAGCCAGCCACCTGATGCATTAAAATAATTAATGGGTAGGCCGCCTTCTCTTAAAAAAGAACCCATGGCGCTTCGACGGTTTAACGTTGTGCGACTTATTTCTCTATCCCATTTTTCTAAGCCACTTTCTGTTATCTTTATTAAGTCTTGATTGCTTATATCACTATGCACGATATCTATTGAAGCGAGTAAATCAGACCATCTCCAATCACCTTTATATTCTCGGCGCCACCACTCAGCAGCATATAAAACGAATAGTTTATCTAACGCTTGACTATATTTGGTGACTTTATCGACATTATAAAAACAAGCGCAATTTTTCCTTAAATGACACTGTAAGTCTATAAAGTCGGCGTGTTTTAATCGGTATCTATATAGTGGTCTACTGTCTACGCTAAATGCCAAAATACGATCTATGGTTAACTGAGGATCGTTTGAATTTATAATGTTATCCAACTTAGCATTCTGTCTTGTGTAAACCATATTGATACATCCTTTAAGTGTTTATTTAAAATAACATTTTTAATTTTATGACGTCCTTATTAACATCCTAAGTGAGAATAACAACATTGTAAATATGATTTAGCTAAATTTAATGAAATATTAATGCATAAGTCTTTGACATATTTTGTATTAATGTTTGCTATTATTAGTTTAAGGTTATTAAAATTAAAATCGATATGGTGGCACTTTCATAAGGTGGGTTATGAGTAATAATAGTATTTCTTCGAACTTCTATTTCATGGAAGAGCACGACCCCATATTTTTGGAGTTGGCTCGCAACGGTGAGCGTGTTTTTAGAAGTGATCCTAATACCACACTGATGAAAATGAGACAACTTGGAGAGGCGTTGGCTAAAGATATTGCGTATAAAAATAATATCTACTTTGAGCCAGACGTTAAGCAAAGTTATCTCATTGGTAAGCTAGATCGAGAACTAAATCTTGATAAAAATATAAAAGATACTTTTCATTCGCTTCGAAAGGATGGTAATGAGGCTACTCATGAGTTTAAGACCAGTCACCATCAGGCTTCTAATGCCTTGAAGCAGGCACGGATGTTGTGTCTTTGGTATCACCGCACTTATGGTAAAGAGGGGGATAGGTTTAAATCTAAGCCTTTTGTAAACCTACCTGACCCAAGTGAGCAGCTTCAAAAGCTAAACCAACAGGTACGTCAATTGTCCGCTCAGCTAAAAAATGCCACTAGTGAAACTAATGATATCGAAGCACAGATTAAGCTAAGACAAGCCGAAGCGGATTTGATCGAACAAGAGAAACAAGAATACCTACAGTTAGCTGAGATGATGGAGGAAGAGAAAAATCAGTTAGCCAAACAGTATCAGAAACAAGAAGAAGAACTGCTTACCTTACAGATAAAGTTCGAAGAGGATATTCAAGCACTACAAGAAAAGCTGCAAAAGTCTATTGAAGAAGGAAACAAACCTCCCGCTAGAGTAAAGCTGGCGGACTTTATCCCAGATGAGGCGGAGGCTCGTATCTTGATCGATGAGCAGCTTCGGCAAGCGGGCTGGGAAGTAGATAGCGAGATCATGACACAAGCGAATGGTGAGCTACCTGAGGTTGGTAAAAACAAAGCCATTGCCGAGTGGACAATGAAAAGTGGTCAGGCTGACTACGTTTTATTTGCAGGTTTAATACCAATAGCTGCTATCGAAGCAAAGCGTCAAAATACCAATGTAGCCAGTAAGCTACAACAAGCAGAACGCTACGCTAAAGGTATTAAGTTTACTGGGAATATGAAGCCTGCTTATGAGCTGGTTGACGGGGCACTGACTTGGCACAATGCAGTAGGCTTTGATATTCCCTTCGTCTTTTCATGTAATGGGCGTCCCTATATCAAACAGTTACAAGAGCTATCGGGAATATGGTTTCGAGATATCAGAAAGCAGAGTAATCCGGCAAAAGCGTTAGAAAACTTCTATAGCCCTGAGGGTTTATTAGACTTACTAAAAAGAGACGTATCATTAGCAGAACATAAGCTAAATAAAGAGTCTTTTAGCTATTTAGGGCTGAGGGACTATCAGGTAAATGCGATTAAAGCTGTCGAAACAAATTTAGAGGCAGGCAGTAATAAGTGTCTATTGGCAATGGCGACTGGTACGGGTAAGACCAGAACCATCATTGGTCTTATATATCGCTTCTTAAAAGCAGAACGTTTTAAGCGGATATTGTTTTTAGTAGACAGAACAGCACTGGGCGAGCAGGCTTTTGAGAGTATGCAGGAGATGCCGCTTGAACAAAATCAAACCTTATCGAAGATATATAACATCACAGAGCTCGGCGATATGGCAGTAGAAGCCGAAACTAGAGTGCAAGTGTCAACCGTTCAAGCTATGGTAAAACGAATATTCGATAGTGGCGAGCCACCAACCGTGGATCAGTATGATTGTATTATTGTTGACGAAGCGCATCGTGGATACACTCTAGACCAAGAAATGAGCGAGGGAGAGCTTGCCGTACGCGATCACACGCAATACCTGTCTACTTATCGCCGTGTATTAGATTACTTTGATGCTGTAAAAGTTGGCTTAACAGCGACACCAGCCAAACACACGACAGAGATTTTTGGTAAGCCAGTTTATACCTATTCCTACCGTGAAGCAGTCGCAGCAGACTGGTTAATAGACTATGAACCTCCCATTCGTTATGAGACCTTATTAACTAAAAACGGTATTCATCTTGATAAAGGAGAAGTGGTAAAACGCATTGATGCTATGACAGGTACTATCGATACGACAGAGCTCGAAGATGAACTGGATTTTGAAGTAACAAGCTTTAACCGAGCTGTTATTACCGAAGGTTTTAACCGTGTCATTTGTGAGCAATTAGCGCAAGAGATTGACCCTAATGGCGATGAGAAAGTACTGATTTTCTGTGCGACTGACTTGCATGCCGATATGGTTAAGAGGCTATTGGATGAGGTGTTTTTAGATTTATACGGTGATGAATACAATGTGGACTCGGTCAAAAAAATTACCGGTGCTAGCGATAAAGTTGGGCAGCTCATACGTTGCTACAAAAATGAGAAGTTTCCAACCATCGCCATTACTGTAGATTTATTGACTACTGGTATTGATGTGCCCAAGATTTGTCACTTGGTATTTTTACGACGGGTGAAATCACGTATCTTGTTTGAGCAAATGATTGGTCGTGCTACCAGACGCTGTGATGAGATTGGTAAGACGTTATTTAAGGTATATGACCCAGTGGATTTATTTGCTTCATTACAAGAGGTGAATACCATGAAGCCGCTGGTAAAGAAGCCTAATGTGACCATCGATCAACTAATTGAGGAGTTATTAAATAGCACGCCAAGCACCTCCAATACTAAGGTAGCTGAACAAGTCACAGACTATCAAGTTGATAATAAAGATAACGATAGTTCAGCTACTGACTCACAGCCACAAAGTGCTCCAGATTCCCTTTATGACTCTGAAAAAGATGGGTTTATCATCTCAGATGAGAAAATACAGCAACATCAACAAGAAGTACTAGATGAGCTATCACAAAAGATAATGCGAGTCATGCGCAAAGCAGAGAAAAAATCTGAGCGCAATCCAGAGTTAAAACAAAAGCTTGATGAGCTACAGGATATCTGGGGTGTAGCACCTGAGAAGCTACATCAATCGTTGCATGAAGGCGGTATCGAAGAGGCTAAGTCATTTTTAATTAAGCATCGTAATCTACTCAACCAATTGACAGAGGTAAAGTATCTAACTGGATCTGATCGAATGCCTGTCATATATGAAGGTGAAGATGAGCTTCTTGATCGTACCCAAGGCTATGGTGAACATCAGCGACCTGACGATTATCTAGAGAGCTTCGATGAGTTCATTCACCAAAACCTCAATGATTCAGTTGCTTTAACAGTCGTAACGACTAACCCGAAAAACCTAACTCGACAAGATCTTAAAGATATCAAAGTTATGCTCGATAACGCCGGATATAGCGAAGCCAAGCTGCGCTCCGCCTGGCGTAAAAAGACCAATCAGGATATTGCTTCAAGCTTGGTTGGTCATATCAGACGAGCTGCCTTAGGAGAGCCTTTGGTTCCATTTGAGACCCGAGTGAATCAGGCAATGCAAAACATCTACGCCAGCCAAGATTGGACGCCACTACAGCGAAAGTGGCTAGACAGATTGGCAAAACAGCTTCAATACGAAACTGTGGTGGATAAGCAGTTTATCAATGAGCGATTTTCGAGTGTAGGCGGAGTAAAGCAGTTTGATAAAATCTTGCATGATCGTTTGGACGCTGTGTTAGAGCAGGTCAATGAAGAGCTATGGCGGGCTTAATATAAGCTTAGAGATTAGTCTTCATGAAGCCTCTATGCGACACTAGATGACGCAATAGAGCCATTCACCCCCTATTAACGGGTGAAAGACTGGCGCTAACTTACTATAATCATCAGTAATCAATAGAAAACAGCAGTCATCAGCAGACCTGATGTTTTAACGCTAAGCACAACAATAACTAAATTAATTTCATTAGGAATTTATATGAGCACCAGTAATATTGTCCAAAAGCTTTGGAACCTTTGTGACGTCCTACGAGATGACGGCATTAACTACAGTGATTATGTGACCGAGCTGGTATTACTACTGTTCATTAAGATGGAGTATGAAAACACGCAGCAAGGGGTGTTGGTTGCACACAAGCTACCAGAAGGCTGCCGCTGGACGGACTTAAATGAGCTGTCTGGTCTAAATTTGCTAAATAAATACAAGCAGGTGCTACTCGACTTATCCAAAAGTGATGACCAGCTTATCGCTACTATCTACAACGATGCCTACACGCGTCTAAGAGAGCCACGTCACTTAGAGCAGCTGGTTAAGAGTCTGGATGCTCTAGATTGGTTTAGTATTCAAAATGATGGCTTAGGCGATCTTTATGAAGGACTATTGGAGAAAAACGCGACCGAAACTAAATCGGGTGCCGGTCAGTACTTTACGCCGCGTGTGCTCATTGACAGTATTGTCCGCTGTATCCAGCCGCAAGCCGGTGAGGTCATCCAAGACCCAGCCGCCGGTACCGCAGGTTTCTTAATCGCGGCAGATACCTACATTAAGTCGCAGACTGATGATTTGTTTGATTTAAGCCCAGAGCAAGCTAAGTTCCAGAAGACCAAGGCCTTCGTTGGGGTAGAGCTGGTGCCTAATACCCGCCGCTTGGCACTGATGAACTGTATGCTGCATGGCATGGAAGGAGACAATGAAGGGGTTATCCATCAAGGAAACTCCCTTGGTGAAGCCGGTGCTCGCCTACCAAAATCTGATGTCATCTTAGCCAACCCGCCGTTTGGCACCTCTAAAGGCGGTGATGCCAGTATCACCCGTGATGACTTAACTTATAAGACCAGCAACAAGCAGTTGGCGTTCTTGCAGCACATCTACCGCAATCTCAAGCCCGGCGGCCGAGCAGCGGTAGTATTACCGGACAACGTATTGTTTGAAGCCGGTATTGGTACCGATATTCGCCGCGACCTAATGGATAAGTGTAATCTGCACACCATCTTACGTCTGCCTACCGGTATCTTCTATGCGGCTGGGGTGAAGACCAACGTGTTGTTCTTTACCAAAGGCACGGCTGCTGATCCGTACCAAGAGCAAGACTGTACCCAGAATGTCTGGGTCTATGACTTACGTACCAATATGCCAAGCTTCGGTAAGCGTACCCCGTTAAGCCCGCAGCACTTAGCGCCATTTGAAGCGCTATATGGTGATGACCCGATGGGCACAAGCCCGCGCACCGAGGGCGATTGGTCGTTTGCGCCTGAGCAAGTCGATGATGCTAAAAAAGAGACGGACAATCAGGAAACAGATACAGTCCCTAATATAGAAACCAGCCGCTGGCGGGTGCTTAGTCGTGAGTGGATAGCGGATGAAAAGGGCGATAGCTTAGATATTAGCTGGATACGAGACAGCGATAATATCTCAGCCGAGGATTTGCCTGAGCCACATGTGCTGGCAGGTGAAGCGATGACAGAGCTAACCGAAGCGCTGCTCCAATTGAATGAGCTGATGCAAGCATTAGGCGAGGGCGACGAGGCCAGTGCTCAGAAAAAGCTGCTACTTGATGTATTGGGATTAGATAATGAGGTGCAGCAATGAGTAAGTTAGCATTGCCGGAAGGATGGATTGAAGCTCATTTTATAGATTGCATTGAAATCTTGGATAGCCAACGTAAGCCAGTTAATAATACTGAAAGACAAAACCGTATTCTTGGAAAAAATGAGAGTGAGTTATATCCCTATTATGGTGCAACGGGTAAGGTTGGTTGGATAGACGACTATCTTTTCGATGAGGAGTTAGTCGCATTAGGGGAAGATGGTGTTCCATTCCTTGATCTCAACAAACATAAAGCTTATATGTTGAAAGGAAAGACATGGGTTAATAACCATGCTCATGTTTTAAAGGCAGTTGATGGAGTTTTGCTGAATAAGTATTTGCTTCATTTTTTCAATAATATTGATTATCTAGGATATGTAAATGGCGGTACTCGTTTAAAACTTACTCAAACTAATATGAAGAAGATTCCAGTTATCCTTCCTAGTTTGAATGAACAAAAAGAAATTGTAAAGCTCCTCGATAACCACTTAACAAACGTTTCACAAATCCAAGCCCGACTCGATGCCATTCCTAAATTGATTGAGAAGTTTCGGCAGTCTGTTTTAAATGATGCAGTTAGAGGGAGGTTGACTGAATTTTCCAATTATGATGAAGTTATTCTTAAGAAACTAACTACTAAGATTGGTTCAGGGGCAACACCCAAAGGGGGTAAAAGTGCATATAAAGAAACAGGTATACCTTTAGTTCGCTCCATGAACATTCACACAAATTTTATTAAATATAAAGATCTAGCATTCATTGATGAAGAACAGGCAAAGAAATTAGATAATGTCGAAATTCATGAAAGCGATGTTTTATTTAACATAACTGGTGCATCTATAGGAAGGGTTAACTTAGCACCTGATGATTTTGTAGGGGGAAGGGTAAATCAGCATGTTTCGATTCTTAGATGTAAAAAGGAGCTGCTAGAACCAAGATATTTGAAACTTTACTTATCTAGCGAGATTATGCAGAAATGGATAATGAGTGAAAATTACGGAGCTACAAGACAAGCACTTACTAAAACACAGATAGAGAACCTTGTAATAAAGAAACCTTCTTTAACTGAACAAACCGAAATAGTTGAAAAAGTAAACCAACTTTTCGCACATGCCGATCAAATCGAAAAAAGCGTCGCAGCAGCCAAAGCCCGAGTCGATAATTTAACCCAGTCTATTTTACATCAAGCTTTTACTGGTCAATTGACTAAAGAATGGCGTGCGCAACACCCCGAGCTTATCAGTGGTGACAACAGTGCCGAGGCGCTATTGGCTAAGATTCAAGCTGAGAAGAAAGCCAGTGGCAAGAAGGGTAAGGCTAAGTAAGGCTGTGATCACATTAGGAAATTTGAGGAATTAATATTGATAATTAGTTTCAAGTTCTCAGTACATGACGTTGAGCTCTCACATAAAAACCTAGATCAACTGGGTGAGTTTACTATTTACTGTATGAAAGCCATTTACGAAGGTTTAACAGTAGAGGATATTGCAGAGATTATTCTTATAAACGCCAATGTTATTAAAAGACAATTAGACTTTATAATATCTAGAAAGTATTTAGATGAAGACTATGGTTTAACAGATAAAGGCAGAGAGTTTATTGAGCTCTTTAATTTAATCTCTGATTTTAATGATAATAGAGTAAGTGTAGCCTTAGATCACTTTATCGAGCTCAATGCGCGTACTGTGTATAGTGCTGATAATGAGTATTTAAGTGATGAGCCTAGGGGTGTTGTGGTCTCTGATAACCTATATAACTACAAGGTTAGGAAAAAATTTAAAGAGATAAATGAACAGAGTTTGGATAAGTTAAAAATATTAAACTTAAGTGGGCTGGAGTTGTCAGAGGCCTTTATTAATAGGCATATACAGGATTTTAACTTTAGCCTTGTGAATGAGTTTCAACAGACTAAATACTTTAATTATGACGTTAGTGAAGAAGACCTGTTAGGAATGTTGGAGAGCAGTAAGGTGAGGGGTGTTGACTATATTGCTGTAAATATTCCTGTATTGACTGTCTCTAAGATAATCACCAGTCAAATATTAAACGAAGATGAGCTTAGTAAGGTTAAGAAGCAGTTTAAAGGGCTCGGTTTTTTTAACTTGATTAATGGCGATACTATTGAGAGTAATGAAAATGAAAAAAATAGTAGGAAGCCCAATATAGAAATACCCTCATTTATAGATAAAGTAGATGTAATACGAAAGGACTTTGATATATCCATACCTATCAACCAGCTATTATTTTTGGATATAAAAACAAATATTAAACAGTCTAGCTTAACTAGATTCCTAAATATTAATGACATATTGAGTTTATCATGAAAAGTATAGATAGATTTAATATAGGGCAGGCTGTACGAGTCCACAGATGCTCTAAGATAATTTACTATGGCGCAAAATATGGGGTCAAAGGTATTTCTAAGGTTAATCCGACTCTGGTTTTCATAGATGCTGTCGTCTCATTAGCAGATTTATTTGTCTCTTATTCGGCTTATAGGCAAGTTAAAGAACAGAATAAGCAGCTGATAATTCAAATAGAGGCTCTAAAACATGAGTTTAAAAACCTAAAAAAGGAGCTGGGTCTATCAGAAGATAAGTATCGATATCAATTAGAAAAAGACAGAGGAGTAATACAACAGAAAATAGAAAGTAATAAGCAAAACCTAGCCGCTTTGAAGTCGGCTTATGAGCATGCTCGTGATTATTTTTTAAGCATGAAAGCCGAGGTTGAACACTACAGGCAAGAGCTACCCTTGGCTAAGGAAACTCGTGAAATTGTCAGCAAATATCATGAAGCCGTAACTATGTATGTCAGTATTTCATTAGAATATGTTGGAGACTAAGATGGAAAACGTTAAAAAAAATAGAGTGCCGAACAATTTACAGTCAAGAGAATCAAGCACACCTACAGCTGATTCATCAAAACCAGCAAGTGGTAGTCTGTCAGGAAGTCAAAAGGTCGAAATAATAAAAGCGGGATTTGATGTTATTAATAGCAGCTCCTCATTATTAACAGAGATTCAAAAAACCAAACAAGTTGCTAAAGATGCTGAAGCAAGAATTAAAGAGTCAGATAATAGGCTATATGAAAAAATAATTGAGTTTCAAACAGAAATCATTGAACTTGAGCATAACTATGATCTTAAATTTAAAGAGCTCGACGACGACTTTAAGATTAAATCAAGAAAGTTAGATCTGGTTGAAAAATTGATTGATAAGATAGACGCTCTTGAGGTACAGATTAGAGTGTATCAAAACGAACAAGGACTTGATTCTCCAACTGTTATGGTTCTATTTGATAAGCTACACGAGCAGAAGTTAGCATTTATGAGGGATTTAGTAATGCTAGGAAGTCAGTAATGGTTCATATTGTTATCGGTCTTGGCGTTATCGCTGTTAGTGCTACTGTTGCAAGTTGGCTTTATAACAGCAAAACAGTAAGAGAGCAAGAAAGGCATGCTAGGCTATCGGCAGAGTTATTAGCGCTACAAGAAAAGTATGATTTAGAGCTATCTAACAGTAGCTCTAACTTATACCAGATAGCTAAAGAAAATTATGAAAAAATAAAAGATAAGTATCTTAAAGAAGTTAAGTTTTTTAGAGAAGAAAAAGCAGGTATTAAGGCCGAGCTAGAAAAGCTAGCCAATGCAATCAAGGATGAACTACAGAATGAATCTATCTCTACATACCAAAGACAGTCGCTGATTGATAATAGAAATAAAGTTGAAGACGCAAAAAACAGATTAGAAGCTTATTGGTTATATTTGGATTGGTACAAGGACGAGCTCGATAATATAGAGAAATTTAAGAAATATGATCAGATTTTCGATCTTGAGTTACCACAGCCTTTATTACCTGCGGATTACTTATACTTAGGTAAGCTTGCCTCTGTAAATAAAACAGAGGATGAAATAGCGCTTCATTCATCGCCTGATAATTATGGGTGGAACCGTTATGGCCAAAAGCTATCGTTGAAAACCGATGGTTATGACAAAGAAAAAAAGGAAGTTATAGCATGCCAAGAGGAGTTGGATCTATATGAAGAATATGAGGATGACGAAGATTTTTATATCTTGATTGATTATAAAAATAAGTCCAATAAATTTTTCCAAGCATCGATAGCTAAAGGGCTGATATATAAGCATATATTGACTGATTTGGAATTAAATGTACGTCCAATATATGATGAGAAGCCAAATCAGGAAAAATTAACACTAGGTTTTCATAATGTAAATTTAAAATTAAATAGACAACAAAAGCTTTATCCTCATAAAAAGTATAAAGAATACGATAGTTTTGAGGTAAAAGTGCAAGAGTACGACTTATTGCTAAATGAAGTTTATGTGACAGAAAAGGTGACTGAAGATTTTAGGAATGAGGAGGCAAATGTACTACCTATAATATTTAAAGCTGACTTTCTTGATATGATTAAGTCATCGGAAAGTGAGTTGTTGGAACAGGATTTTCAAGTTGTCAGCTTAAATGGCAAGGACTTGGTCTTAAAGATTGGTAATTATCAATTACAGGCAGAGGTGGATTATCATCAAATGTCTATCCTGCTAAAAGATATAAGTAAAAGTGAACTCAATGAAATCAACACTTCCTCTTTTAATACCCCTTTTGATATTCAGTTAGTAGAAGAAAATATTTACTATGATCATTATAGAGACTTGATAACGGGTCGAGAAAAATCCTTTACTGACTTTACAACTTTTGTTAATGAGCAGTTGAACTATATTAACTACTCCTCTAAGACACTAAATAATGACTTTGATACCTATAAAAAATGGCAGCGAATTATTAATTATCAAATCGAAGATAACTCCTACGAGCTGCTTGAGTTAGAATATGATGGATTTCATGAAGAAGATTCTACACTCTTTTTTAAGATCCTCAATCTGGATAATTTGAAGTCAAAAATTAAGGATATTGATTCTAGAGATGTCACAGTAGAAGTTGGCGGAGTAAATTTAGGTTTTTTAGATGATTACTCTATAGATCAAAGCGTAGTAAAAACTAAAGTAGACTTTTATGAAACATTAGAAATTTTACCAAAAGGGTCACTATTCTTAAAAATTAAGACATATCAGGCTGTTCTACACAAACAAAAGAAGGCATTAAAAGACTTTTCGTTTTCTAAAATGGTTAATGTAGATTTAAAGCAACTGCTAATATCACCACAATTAATATCTTATAAAAAAATTGCAGAAGACCTCACAGTTAACTTTAATAATAAGCAACTAACTGATAATCAGCAGTCTGTTGTTAGAGGTGCTTTAAATGTTCAGGATATATTTTTTATACAGGGGCCGCCTGGTACAGGAAAGACAACCGTAATTAAAGAGCTTATCTATCAAACTTTATTAAAGAATAAGTTTGCCAATATCTTGTTAGTGTCTCAGCAAAACGTGGCGGTAGATAATGTATTGAGCGGAATATATACAGAAAATATTGAATTATTTAGGGATCAGGGACACACCATAGTCAGAGTTGCGCCAAATGAAGACAAGATTCAATATGAAGAGATCAAAGAGTTTACGGTTGAACGTTGGTTTGAACGGTACAGGGAAGACGTCCGGAATCAACTTATTAATATTGAAATAAACAATGCTAAAGATAGATTTGAGTTTATTAAGGAGTGGTTAGACTTAATTTATAAAGAAGATTTTAGAGAGATAGATAATGAAATTAAAAATTTATTAATAAGTAAGCATCAAATTCTTGGTGCAACTTGTGTTGGTTTGGCTAATAAGTCACTTGGATTAGATCTAGCAGAGTTTGATATTGCAATCGTTGATGAAGCAGGCAGGGCAACATTACCTGAGCTATTGATACCTATTTTAAGGTCGAAGAAAGTCATCTTGATTGGTGATCATAATCAGTTACCGCCCACTATAGATAGAAAGTTACTAGAAAAGATTGAGCAAGATGACGAGGATGTGCTTAGTCTAGAAGACATGTCTGTGCTAGAAATAAGCTACTTTGAAGATCTGTATGCAAGGGCGCCCGATAGTAATAAAGCAATGTTAGCTGAGCAGTTCAGGATGCCGAAACCTATCGGTGATATGATTAGCAATCTCTTTTACGATGATAAGCTAAAAAATGGGCATATAAAGAAGACGGATAACTTCTTAGATCCTCAGAATGTGATTCGTTGGATAGATGTACCAGATAGTACACACAGTCATCTAGGTACTAGTAGCTATAATTTGGGTGAAATCAATCAAATAATAAAATTTGTTGAATTATGTAACACTCATCTCGCATCTCGAGGTTTGACAAAGTCAATAGGGATTATCACCCCGTATTCTGCTCAAAAAAATAAGTTAAGGAAGCGGATTAGCTCCCTTGACCTGCCTCATATATCTAATATGAAAATTGATACAGTCGATAGTTTTCAGGGTGAGCAAGCGGATATCGTTATATATTCAACAGTCAAAACATACGGTAATATCTCATTTTTAATAGATAGAAAAAGGCTGAATGTAGCAATATCACGTACTAAAGAAAACTTGGTTTTTGTAGGGAATAAATCATTTTTCTACAATAAAAAAGTAAAACAGGGTGAAGTTAATCATTTTAGAGAAATTATAGATGCCATTGATGGTTAGATTTGAACTCCGCTGTTAAATCCGCCCACCCAAATTTGAGAGGTTGATAACAATGAGTTTTTTTGGTGCATTATTTACAGGGTTAGGTTCCATTATCAGTGCAGCGGTAGACGTCGTTTCTGATGTTGTCTCATCAGTAACTTCTATATTCTCATCGCGAAAGATTGAACCCAAAACTTTCTATAGAAATCGGGATAAAAAACAAGATCAAATTCATGAGCTAAATGAAGAGATACTATCACTAAGAGAAAAGTATCTAGATAGAGGTTATTTGTCAGAAGCTGAGAATAAGCGTTACAGAATACTGAGCGAAAGACGTCGAGAGCTAAAATATGGTATTACTGAAAGCCGTCAAGTTATCGCAGCAGACACCTTCGTAGAGAACGAATCCCTAATAAATAAGGTGGACGTTGATCTTGAAACGACTCACGTCTTACAGTGGAATGCTTTTGCGGACACATTGGGGAAAACTTGTCCAACGTGTAGCAGGGTAATGAAGCTACAGTGGAGAAGGGACTTGTCTCATGTGAGACCTGAAAACTTTTACTGGGGTTGCACAGGGTGGTATATGGTAGATAGAGATATACGTTTATGTAACCATACTGAGCCACTTACCAAACAAGATTATTCCTTACTTACGGATACCAGCGCTCCAGAATTTAGTCTGACGTCCGACGAGTTTAATACCATCATTCAACATGATGACACCTCCAAATTAATCTCAGAAAGAATGGATGATCTTCAGTCTGATTTATATTCTCGTAAGGAGGGAATAGATATCGTATGCTGTCCGATACATGCTGAGCCCATGGTGCTACATAAGAAAAAGAATGGTAAGGGTTTATTAGATCAGTACTATCTACGCTGTCAACATTGGAAGCCAAATGACAGAGGCTGTACCTATATTGAAAAGTTAAAGTCAGGCTCTCAGCTAGCAGCATTGCTAAAAAATAAAACAGGTAGTGGTATTTTGTAAGATTAAAAGAGCCTCTAACACAGTAAAGGCTCTTTTAACCTTAGTCTAATCAATTATTTACACCGCAAATGCATCACCATTTGGATGAGTTTCAATAAATGCCTTTATTTGCTGATAAATAAAGCGTTTCGCGCTTTTGGCAGCATTGCACTCATCCTGATAATGATCAGCAACATAACGCTGTAGCTAAGGGTCTTGTACAAATTGACGTATAGTTCCCGCCATCCGATCGGCATAAGCTACTGGTTGAGGTAGGCGCGCCATCTGCGATTCTGTGGTTTGGTTATTCCTCACCAACTCAAGAATAATTTTAGCCAACTCATCAACGGATAGACCTAACGGATTACGGACGATATCAACTAAATGCACCTGGCTAATTTTGTAATCACTACCTTGTCGAGCATTGACTCCAAATACGAAGCTGTTAGCCGTTAGCTGGTTATAAATGGCGTTATACTCACCGGCATTTAGTTCATTAGATGCCACTGCTAGTAAGTTCTTACGAATTGATAACACAGTTAATTGAATATACTCAGGCAGTTGCTGCGCTATCTTATCATAATCTTCATATGCCACGCCATCACATAAAAATAGCACTTCAACTTGTGGGTACGCCGTGCCTACTTGTATTTGTCCAGTGTGTTTAGGGTGCTGATTTGCACTGGCTGTAATGGCATCGACAATTTTAGTCGTTTCTCTTTTTTCTTTCGATGGAGTGACATACTCTTCGCTCATAATACAGGTTGAGTTGCCTTGCTTATCAAAGCAAACAGGCAAGCTGGCGATATCTTCCTGACCATGTCGTAATATATCCAGACCAATGGCTATATCAAAAGGATCTATTGATACCGATTCACATAATGAGTTAACAGGTATGGTAGGAAATTTCTCCTGCATCCCCTTTATCAGTGCACTGATCTTGAGCCCATCTTTACTTTTACCTTGATTGATCACGTGTTGTACAGCAATGCCATGCTGCATCAACTCAAACTCAATGAGTTTATTATTGTGTAAGATAGAATAGTTTGGCCAAGAGATTAATACGGCTCGGCAATCAAGATGCTCTTTAAGTAGGCGAGTGACAACCATTTGGGGTTCGGAGCTAGCAAGCTTCGCACTATAGTCAAATACTTCAAAATCGAGATTGGCTTGACGTACTTTGCAGGATTTACCGGTTACAAATGATAGAAATTTATCCTTAGTTTCTGCATCACCTATTTCATCCTTATATTTGACGCCTACTGCTAGAGGGTCTTTGGCGCTAACAGGTTTATCTTCAGGTTGTATGGGTTTACCATGATGTCCCAATACACAATCAAATAAAATAGTTAGCCCATTTTTAAAATTGTTTTTAGTTCTTCTGTCAAAGTTGTGGTTACCAAAACATTTATTAAGTAGTGCATTACGATAAAAACAATAGCCGAGTGCATCGTGTTTTTGCTATAAGGATAATTTTTATTAAACGTTACCAAAAACTCATCTTCTTTGGGCTGATATAACCCTTGAAACGAAGTAGCAAACTTACCCAAATCGTGTAATGCAATAAGAAAGCACAACAAGGAACGTAGCTTGTGTTTCCTAATCATCAAATACGCTGACAAGTCATTCATAATAGCAGCGTCGTCATTGAGCAAATGGTAAGCCACTGCAGCGACATCAAGGCAGTGGTAAACGAGGAGATGATAGGGGGCAGGCAAGTTAACTTTTTGCAAGTCTTTTTGTGGCTGGGCTTTACCCCAATAGTGATAGTAGGAGGGTATGTTTTGCATAGGTATGCTCCAAAGGCAAGATATTAAACTGATCTCTAGCGGTCAAGTATATAGATAACTTATAACTTGAGTTTAGCGAAATATAGTGGAATCAATATACATAATACTTATCATTTATCCTATGACACCATACCTCATGTCATTAACGTGCTGTTTGGCAACCGTCGTTGTTCCTTCAGATAAATATTTAGCACTGCCTAAGACAAAAGGAAAAACAATTCTGCCTTAGGTAGCTATACCTATAGTTATTAATACACATACTTACTAAGCCGCTGAAATGCAATCTAGTAGTTCCAGGCTATTAAGATGAAAATATAGTTAATTTTGAGATTTATTCCTCAAGATAACAGAGAAAGCGAGTTGGTCTACACCACTTGTTAAAACTTTAATGAAAATAACCAAACATTAATTCAGAATTGATATCTTAAGTTTTATTTTTTCAGCGAAAAAGTAGAAATATTTAATGTATATTATCAATGAATTAAAAAATAACATAGAAAAGGTAGGTCTTAAATGTTCAGTTGTTATAAGGCAGTAAGCGACAGACATAATTTCTCAAGTCATATCGTAATTCAAACCGTACAAAATAAGCTGTCACTTGTATATATCAAATAGTAGTACTTTATCTTTAGAAGATAACGCGTTCACTTACACATTTTAATTAAGAAACAAAAAGGTTACTTATTTTTATTATGAAGGTGCAGTTAGAAACATAGTTTTTGAAGTTGACGATATTCAATGAGTAGGTGAGTAAATGCAGGAGTATCTTGGCATCGAGTGCTTATAATTTGATGGAAGCCAAAGTTTCTAAATAGCTGAAAATTGGTATGCCATTTAAGTGGCTAATTACTATGAAGATTTTAAAAGTCTAATCATTCAATAGATTTTAATAAGATTCATATACTGCAATGTTATATACATTTAAAATGTTTGGCTAGCTAATAATTGAAGTGGCCAATTATATAAATAGTGCTTCAAACTCATATAATTCAAGCACAAAAAAGCCTTGATCAGAATGATCGGGGCTTTTATTTGTACTTAATGATGGTAAGCGTAACTAGATTCGAACTAGCGACCTCTACCATGACAAAGTTGTTCAACTAATTTTCTGTTAAATTACGTGATGCTCATATTAGCCTATATCTAATGATAGACAAGGAATACAGAATCGTCTTCTATTTGTCTAATACGCTCGGCAGTTTGATCTATGTTGTCACCTTTACTAGGATTACCCATACCGCTAAATGAATCTTGTTTATATAGGTTAGCTAGTAGAAGCTATTGCTAGGTGAGCTTGTCAATGAGTGATAATACTTTAGGATCGTCACTGATGTTTTTAAGCCTAACAAGCATGTTTTCATTGTCATACAGTGCGCTTTTGCTGATAAGACAATAAATGACTAAGCTGTGAACGCTTTTCAGGTTTGAATTCAAGCTCTTTGGCACGATAGTAGGTTGATAGGGCAATTGGCAAGACTCTACAAATGGCTTAGGTGACATAAATAGATAAATATGATACTTAATGATTTATTATGGGCTATAGGTGCTAGAGACATTAAAAAGTCTCTATCTAAAAGATAAAGACTTTAATAACGGTATCATCATATAAAAGACCATTCGTTAACGGACTTTCCCCAAATTATTGGATAACTTTTGCAATGGTATTCCACTGACCGTTTTGTACTTGAGATAAGTAGGTATCGTTGGTCGCAACATGATTGTCAGGACTCATCTTAAACGTTACACCTGTCACATCATCGGTAAAATTAACAGTTTCAAGACCAGCATTTAAGCTATCGGCATTGAGGTCAGGTCCTGCAGCTTCTAACCCTTCTACCAATGAACGAGCCGCTAAATAGCCTAGCATTGAGCCTGAAGAGGGTGCATCCCCATTGACTGTGGTGTAATTATCTACCCAAGCTTTAGTAGCAGGGTTATCCATACGTGAATTTATATCCTCCCAATAAGATACGGCATATAATCCTTCTGAGGCACCGCCTGGTGCAGCGGCTACTGTCGAATGAAAACTTGAGACTGGAGCGATAAAGTCAACATTGTCCCAGCCCATTGCTTTTGCTTTACCTACTACACCTATGGTTGAGCGAACACCTAAAGCAGTTGCCACAAGACCACATTCTGCATCTTTTAATCGTGCTAACGTGCCAGAGAAGTCTGTCTCATCAGGACGATGCGAGGTCGCTTCTAACATCGTGACATCAGGGTTCTCAGTAGCAATATCGATGACAGCTTGATGGGTCTCTTCACCAAAGTCGGAAGGTATATACATGACGCATAATTTGGTAATATTATCCTGATCAATGAGGTGGTTCATACCTGCTTTCATTGAGTCATAATAGGTAGAGCCTATCGTATAGCGCCGATTAAAGGGGCCTTCAGTTTGCATCGATTTGGCAAAGGTAAGCGGTAGCACATTCGGCACATTAGCTCGATCCATAATAGGTAAGGCGGCTAAATTCTGCGGCGTACCTAAGCTCATTAACATGGCAAATACCTTGTCACGGTTAATCAGTTTATTGGTAGCTTGCACCGCTTTTGGTACTTGATAACCATGGTCTTCAACCACGTAGCGAATTTTTCGACCATGCACGCCGCCTTTGGCGTTAACCTCTTCAAAATATTGATTGGCGCTAGTGACCGCTGGTGCAGAAAACACGGCGAAGATGCCTGATAAATCATGTACTCCACCAATAACGATTTCATCATCAGTTACCCCTTGAACGGGCATATCACTGGTCGTAGCCAATGTCTTGTCTCCGGCTTCGGCCGTTTTATTGGTTTCAGTAGTGGCACTGGTTTCTGTTGAATTACTTTCAGGTTGCGAGCACCCTGAAAGTCCAGCCATAGTGATAGCCAATGTAATTAATGTAACTTTAAAGCGTCCTTTCATGGTAACTCTCCTTGCGATCCTATCGCTTAGTAAATAATGTAAATACTACAAACTGTTAGTACTACAAAAACTATATTAGTCATTTTAGGGGTATAGTTTGACTCTTATACATGTACTATGGTGTCCTCCTTACTAACCATACAAATAAATAATCTTTACTTGGTTTCATTGTCTTACAACTAATCGTCGTACAACTATATGAGACTGATTATAAAACCGATGACTTCATAAACAGACTAATACATGGCGTCAATTAGGGCGTGATGCCTCTTTTCGACAAAACTGCGTTTGAGCTTCATAGTGGCTGTCAGCTCCTCATCTTCAGCCGTCAATAGAACATCTATAAGACGGAAATATTTAATTTGTTCTACTGTGGCAAAGGATTGATTGGTATTTTGAACGATGTCATTTATCAAGTCCACGACTTCAGGGGCATGGCATAGTGACTTAAAATCAGAGAACGCCACTTGATTGTCTTGAGCGAACTTTTCAACATTTTCTTGATCAATCATGATAAGACAAGTCAGATATTTGCGCTTATCGCCAATGACAACTGCATCTGATATATAAGGTGAAAACTTAAGCTTGCTTTCAATGACGGCAGGGGTTATGTTTTTACCGCCAGCGGTAATAATAATGTCTTTAATACGACCGGTAATATAGAGATAACCCTCTTTTAGTTCTCCCATATCGCCAGTATGCAACCAATCGTCTCGTATATCTTCGGCAGTTTTTTCAGGGTTATTCCAGTATCCACCAAAGACAAGCGGGCCTTTGATTAATATCTCACCATCGTCAGCGATAACCACGTCACAGCCAGGAATGACTTGTCCCACACTACCAAGTCGAATGTTATCTTTATTATTCAAAGAGACTACGCCTGTACTCTCGGTCATCCCATAGCCTTCATAAATAGGTACGCCGATGGCATGAAACCATAAGATAATCTCAGGAGATATAGGTGCAGCACCAGTAACTGCACGGCGAATATTGGACATACCAATGAGTTCACGTATATTTTTTAGAACTAATGTGTCCCAGAATTTATATTGCATCGCTAGCGCTAAAGGGGGCGTGTCGCCCGCTATTGTGATGGCAGCATATTTATGACCAATTGCAATGGCTTTATCAAATGCCCAACCGTTAAATCCACTGGCATCACTTCGCATATTAGTAACGGTAGCGTATATTTTTTCCCACAGTCTAGGTACGGCAGTAAAGGTATGCGGTGAAACCTCTTTTAGGTTATCAAATACCGTTTCGGTACTCTCAGCAAAGTTAACGATACAGCCCCTATGAATAGGGATATCTACCGATACAAGACGCTCTAGAATATGACATAGAGGCAAAAAACAAAGCTGCTCATCAGTAGGGTAAACGGACAGGATAGACTTGGTCGCTTCCATCTCAAAGAGACAATTAGTATGTGTGATAACAGCCCCCTTAGGATTGCCTGTCGTGCCTGAGGTATAAATTAACGTGCGAATGTCGCTAGGCACGCTCTGGTCTATCAGCGTATTGAATCGTGCCTCAGCATCGATAGCCTGTTGTCCCAGTTCAATAAGCGAATCTAAAAACAATACCTTGTCATCATCTAATGTGCGGAGTCCTTTTTTATCAAACACGATGACTTTTTTGAGGGTAGGCATCTGTTCACGTACATGTAAGTATTTATGCAATTGCTCGTCATTCTCAACAATCAAAAATTCAGATTTACTATCATTGATTAGATAAACCAATTGTTCAGGGCTGTCAGTTGTATAAATACCATTCGGGATGCCACCGACCGCGCAAATACCAAGATCGCAATATAGCCATTCTTTATTGTCTTCACTGAGTATTGAGACCGCGGCGCCTTTACTAAGGCCTAGTTCAATCAGACCCATGCCGATATCACGAGCGCCGATAAAGTAATCCATCCAACTGCTACTTTGCCAAATACCGAAGGACTTTTCACGATGTGCAGTTTGGGTGTTACGCTCTAAGCAAACTTGTCGCCAAAGCTTAACGACAGTATCACAACCGTTTACAACCGTATCTGAACTACCGTCTACAAAAGAATCGGGTGTTATTGAAGCTTTAGCTACCTTTTTATTGATTGGTACATCTCGGTCGTCTTTTGGCGAAGTTGACTGCGATAATGGCTGCTCATTTAAAGCGTTGGACTGTGATGTCATTGCTTTAGACGTTTTCAATGTTTTAGGTAGGGGAGTGGTTAGTGTATGCATAATGATTATCGCCAAGTCTTTTTACGTTTAAAACGGACAGCCTGCTCTATCGATTGCTGAGTCTGACCAAGATAGAACTCTTTAATGTCATCTGAGTTCATTAGCTCTGAACTGCTACCCGCCATTACAATGCGACCTGTTTCTAGTACATAGCCAAAATCCGCTGCTTTGAGCGCTACTCGTGCATTCTGCTCTACCAATAAAATAGTCACGCCTTGCTCTTTATTAAGCCTTCTAATAATAGTGAAAATCTCTTGAACCAATAGCGGTGATAATCCAAGTGATGGCTCGTCAAGTAACATGAGCGCAGGCCGAGACATCAAGCCACGTCCAATAGCCAACATCTGCTGTTGACCCCCTGACATAGTGCCAGCAGTTTGAGAACGGCGCTCATATAGAATCGGAAAGTATTCATATATCATCTCGAGATCACGGGGAATCTCAGCTTTATCTCGGCGAGTATAAGCGCCCATAATAAGGTTGTCAGCCACACTTAAAAAAGGAAACACTTCACGTCCTTCAGGCACATGGGCAAGACCTCTTTTTACCAAGCGATCAGGCTGAATGCCATCAATACGCTCACCTTGAAACCAGACTGCACCTTTACGTGGGTTTAGAACACCAGATACCGTTTTCATTAAGGTGGTTTTACCCGCCCCATTAGCCCCTAAAATCGTGACAATTTTGCCTTCAGGCACTTCAATATTGACCCCTCTTAAAGCCATCACAGGGCCATACAAGGCTTCAAGATTACGAACCTCAAGCACGTTATTCTTGATTGGCGCATCAATTAAAGGCAACGGTGGTTCAGGTAAATTCGGTGACGTGGCAGATTTGGCTAGCGGTTTTTGCATTAGATATCCTCCGTGCCAAGATATGCTTCAATGACGACGGGATCGGCTTGTACTTCAGCAGCAGTCCCCTGTGATAAGGGTTTACCTTCTGCTACTGCCAAGACTCTATCAGAAACTCGATTTACCAAGCTCATGTCATGCTCTACCATTAAAATTGTTAATCCTAAATCTTTTTGCATATCCTCAATCCACCACGCCATCTCACTTGTTTCCTCAACACTAAGTCCTGAGGCAGGTTCATCCAATAAGATAACCTTAGGATTTGAAGCGAGTGCCCGTGCAATCTCAACCACTTTGCGGATTCCATAAGGCAAGCCTGCAATAAGCTTATCTCGGTATGCCTCTAAACCCAAAAAGTCGATAACTTCTTCAACTGCACGGCGATGGGCCCGTTCGCTACGACGCACACTAGGCAAAAACAATAACTCTTGTAACCAATGGGTGTCTCGGCGTGAGTGACGACCGATCAATAAGTTCTGCAAAACGCTGGAATGGTCAAAAAGTTCAATATTTTGAAAGGTTCTGGCAATGCCAAGCTTAGCAATATCATGAGCGGGTAGTTTGGTAATATCAGTACCGTCGAATATAATGCGGCCCGCGCTAGGCTCATATAACCGACTAATCAAGTTAAAGATAGTAGACTTGCCCGCCCCATTAGGGCCAACTATGGTAAATACTTCGCCCTCTTGTACTTCAAAACTAACATTGTCGACTGCTTTAACACCGCCAAAAGCGATAGAAAGTGACTCTACTTGTAATAGGCTCATCGCATCCGCTCCGTTTTTAGATAGGTCTTAGTACGTCGGAACAAACCTTTACGGTACAAAGGAAACATCTCAAGCCACGTGCGAATCTTGACCCAAATACCATATATGCCTCGAGGCTCATAAATAATAATTACGACAATGACTAAGGCGAATAGGGCAATATCGATACCAGGATACTGCGATAGGTTAATACCTGTTGTTTGGTTAAGAAAATCGCCAGAAATTGAGATAACTTGTGGAAGCAAGACAATGACGATAGCACCAAATATAGCCCCGTGAATGGAGCCAAGACCGCCAATAACCACTTGAAGAAGGATGGTAATTGATATAAGTACTAAAAAGCTCTCATAGTTAACAGCCTGAACAAAGTGACCATACATAGCGCCTGCGACACCTGTAATGGCACACGATAAGCTAAACGCAAGGGTCTTAGATCGGGTGACGTTGACGCCTAGGGCTTTGGCTGACACTTCACTATCTCTAATGGCCAAAAATGATCGACCAGTAGGGCTGCGTAGCAAATTAATATAAGCGAAGGTAATGAGAACCACTATGATAAGGCATAGATAATAAAAAGCCCGAGGGGTCGCATAACGGTCAATTTGATAGTCGAAGAATAGGATAGGAGAGGCATATAATCCTGCGACACCCCCTGTTATAGGCTCAGCAATAATAGCCACATCTTCAATAATTATGCTAAGCGCAAGGGTGGCAATCGCTAAATAAATGCCACTCGTTCGCAAAATGGGTCTGGCGATAATTGCACCAATTATTCCTGTAATAAGTGCACAGGCGATCAAGGCAGGTATAAAGTGCCAACCTCTTAGCATTAAGGCCATATGACTAAAAACACCTATCGCCATAAATGCGGCATGGCCTAAGCTTACTTGACCGGTATGACCGATAAGAAGCATTAAACCAAGACCTGCGATAGACCAAATAAGAATGGCACTAAGCTCGCTAATATAATAGCTACTGAGCAACCAAGGTGCTGCCATTAGCAATAATAGAAGCGCTATATACTTGAGTCGGTGCGCATTGTCTTTAAAGACATTGATGTCTTGATCGTAGCTATGCTTAAACTGGGCTTTCATCTAAAATTATCATCCTTGATAATGGGTAGAAATATCCTATGTCTAACTGAACTATAATAACTATAAGGGTTCAAAAATAACTATAAGGGTTCAAACCTTTTTCTGTTTAATTTGCGCAAATATACCACCAGGCCGGAGAATCAATACAATCAGCATAAGCACATAAGGCGCTACTTGACCAAAACCCATAGGCAAATAGCGACTAGCAAAGGGTTCGATAATACCAACTAATAGACCACCAGCTAAAGCGCCGGGTAGCGAACCAAGCCCGCCAATAACAGCCGCTGCAAAAGCTTTAATGCCAAATAACAGACCAACAGATGGCTCAATAGCTCCTTTTGCCGCAAATAAAACGCCAGCGATAGCCGCAACAATACCGGACAGCGCCCAAACAATACCGTTAATTCGTTTTACAGGAATGCCCATATAGTATGCTGCCATTTGGTTTTGGCTACTGGCTTGCATAGCGATACCTAAGCGGGTATGGGCAAAAAAGAAGTAGAGGACGCTAGTAAGCGCAACTGTTGAGATAATAATGATGACATCGACATAGGCGATAGTTAGCCCCATAAAGCCTAGCATCTTGCCTGAAAAAGGCGTTTCAAGAGAAAGCGGGTTATGGCCCCAAATGATGCTGGCTGCAAAGCGCATCAAAAAGCCTAAAGCGATGGTCAGAATAATCATAGCGAATTGTGGCTGGCCAAAAATACCACGAAGTATAAAGCGGTCTAATAAGTAGCCGAACAATCCCATAATGAGGGAGGCAAGAGTGATGCCGAGCAAGAAGGGTAAGTTAGCTTCTGAAGCGTTAATAAGAGAGATACCTAAAAAAGCACCTAACATCATCATGTCGCCTTGAGCGAAATTAACAGCTTCTGATGCTTTATAAATGAGTACGAAGCCTAATGCTAATAGCCCATAAATACAGCCGTTAGCAATACCGCTTATAAGCAGTTGCAGGATATCCATAAAATCCCTTTATGTGTTAAGCCGATTACCAATAATCGACCTATATTTGTAACCAACCAGTATCATTGGTTTCTATACCGCAATCCATTTGCTGGCACACTACTACGAAAGTTACGTTATAATTATTAAACACTATGATATTTTATTAAATACGATGTTATTTTCTTAACAACTGGTGATTTTGAATCAACATACCTAAATGTCATCGTTAATGAATTTTAAATCATAGTAATAAATAGTAACTTTTCGTAGTATGTATTTACATTACATTAATAATTTAGGGTTGTCTACTAATTGATAGATATCAAATTTCTGTACTGTTATTACCTACTGAGAACGGGAATCATTAAGAATCAACTTCGATACTATTGATAAGCTTTGCGCATTTTTAGGGGTGGAAGTAGGTGATATATTTGAGTACGTTGCTGATACTGATGAACAATAATTGAAGTTCTAGAGTAGAGGTCAAAGTTGAGATCTTTATGAGTCACATAATTTAAGGCAGGCACAGCTTGGGCACAATTTGGGGGTATTTCCCAAGGACTGTTTGACGATTAATCACATAGACTAGAAGAAGAGGTTGGCATGAATAGAGCAAGAATTGAGCAATGGGTGTAAGCCCTTATAAGCCCTTATAATACAAGCACAAAAAAAGCCCCAGTCATAAAGATTGGGGCTTTCTTGTTCTTGCTAAATGCTGGTAGGCGTAACTAGATTCGAACTAGCGACCTCTACCATGTCAAAGTTGTGCCACGAATTTTACGATAAATTATATAATACGTATATTAACCTACATATTTTGATATGTAAGGGTTACAGAGAATTATAAAATACCAATAAAACTAAGTACGTTAGGGTAAGTTAAAAAATTAGGGCACCATTTAGGCAACCATGAATGACAGTGTTTTGACCTTCACCTTAATCGTCACTGTAGACTATTTTTGATGCTATTTTGATTGAGATTCATATCTTTTTCAAAAGATACAATTCAGGTATGAATGTGTTTTTTGACATCGTTATGACTTATTTACTCATCCAAGTTTTTAAATCTGATTCACTTTTCTTAAAATAGGACAGGATAGCAAAGCCATTATCTGGGCGGTATCAGCTTTTATGTTCAAACATTTAATAGAGGGATCAAACATTACCGGTTTACAAGGTATCAGCTAATAATTGGTTTTTTGGTGATAAAGATACTTATAGTGATAATTTGTTTAGGGAATCCGATTCAGTCATGTTTTATAGAAGCCAGATTCTAATATTTAAATGGAATTAGCATATCTCAGTATAGCGAACTAATTTATTATTGAATCGACGGCAGTTAGCGTGCTGGAAGCTAAAGCGATTAGATTGTGACGAGCAGTTCTTATACAGGGGATGAGATTGCTAGAGTAGATCTAGCAAAAATTAAAGACTTGAATAAAGCGTATGAGTCTCTAGAGATAGCACAAGTTGACTGGACTTAAACTGGACCTTATGAAGTTAATCATTTTATCGGGCAAGTAGTTGATATGTTTAAAAGGCATGATGAACTAGTTCAATCAATTGTTGAAGAGTCAGGATCTACAGTTATTAAAGCTAACGTAGAGATTAATGTATGTATTAGCAGCATTAAGCTAACTACTGAGTATCCGTTCTTCTGTTTATATTGAATTTGGGTAACGTATAACCATAGCTGTATTTCTTAAATGAACAAATTGATGAGATTGTGAACCCTAAGGATATGATTATTGAGCTTCCTGGAAATGATTTTGTACTAGTGCACTATGGTAAAACCACAGTGATTATGTAAGTGCAGATGAAATATTAAGACTTCTTCAGCTATCTTGGGATGCTGATATTAATGCGTTTAGCTTATTTAGGGGAAATAAAAGCACATATCTATAACAGAAAATTTTATAGTCAGACAACCTATGTTGTCTGGCTTTTTTTGTAGGTATAGAAAAAAATCATGACTGCGCGCCCAAAATAGTCGGTAAATACTCATCAATTTAGTATTAATAAGGGAAATAAAACCTTAAATCCACGTGATAATGAAGAATAAGGTTAGTGAAGATACAAAAATAAGCAATAATGTAGTGTTTAGTATATATTTAGTGAAACCCCTTAATTATCAAGGTTTTTTGAAGCCAGTAAATAGAGATTAAGTACTTGATATTGATATAGTTACAACATTTTTTCTTAAGTTTAAGTATCGTTTTTGAGATGGATAAAATATTTACGTAATTTCATGTCTGTTTAGGTATATTAAATGAAAGTGTGGAGTAACTGCATATTCTATTGATATTTTAGGTGGGTCAAATGAAAACAGCGAGAGTATCTTGGTTAGCCAAACAGAACATCTTAATAGACAACTCTATGGAAGATTTCTATACATTATATCAACACTATATTGCTACAGAGCTAATGTATAAGTTGCAAAGTCCGCTACTGCAAAACTTATTACAACAGCCGGTTGCTCTTAAGAAAGAAGCTCAGGGGGATTGCTGGTTGGCTAATAATTTTGGTTTATTGGTACTAATAAACAAAGATGACTTTTTAACGATCTGGAATGAGAGAAAGCTCGACGTCATCAGCTGGAGTGACATTAAACATCACAAAATTAACCTGGTAACTGAGACACTGAACATTTTGGCTATCATCTCTCGAAGTCGTTCAAACTTATGTCATGCTGAAATTTTCAAAACATTAAAAAAGCAGTTAAACAAAGATGAGTGGTTAAGCTTTCACGGTAAAAATAAGTTTTTAATTACTGATTATCTAGAGCAGGTCGGTATATCACAGTCTACATTTGATCGCTCGCGGGGTTGTGTGCTATGACAGATTTAGGCGAGAAAATGGTAATCATCGATCTAGCTGATTTAAACACAGCTCTAGCGTTAGCTACTTCAGATCTTGATACGGAACTCTGCAAAGCTCTCGATAAGTTAATTATTAAACTACATCGTGTAGTAACTGCTGATCTGAGTCTCGAAGAAGATGATTTTAGTCAGCTAGCAAAAATTATTACTTTTGATTATCAAATATCACGAAAGTGGTTTAAAGGTAAATCATTAGAGCATCAGCTTATCGCAATGTTAATAGATGCTGTGAAATCGTCCACTAATTCTAATAGAGCTTTATGGTTAGCAATTATCTTTTATCAAAGCTTAATATTAAAAGCTCATGGTAAAACAAAAGAGTCTAAAGGTCTGATTAGGAGGTTCAAGACAGCCTACTTTTATACTACACGAAACTACCAGTGGATTTGGAGCGAGCTCCCAGACTTAAATAAAGCTGAAGAAGTGACACCTGCGTTTATTCTAAATACATTTGCATTAATGCTCGATAAACTAAATCAAAATAAAGCTGAAGCTGAGTCTAATAGGGTAAGAGGAATAGTTGAAGCTGAAGAAACAACAAGATTTAGAGATAAAAAGCTTAATCAAATAAGTGAGCTTAAAAAATATATAGAAATGGCGTATTACCCAAATCGTAAGAGACAAAAAAAGCCATCAAAGCCAAAAAAGAAACCTAAAAGCAGTAGCGCTAATAAAAATGAAGAAGAGGGGCGAAGTAAAAAACTCAGACCGCCTAAACTCTCAGATAGTGTCGCAAGAATACCTTTTGCTACATCATTTAATAATATAGACAGCCCAATCAGTGAAAAGGGTAGGGCAGTATTAGATGCAATCAATGTACAAGAAAGTATAATTGATTATGCAACTAACGAAGAAGCTGTCGATGTCATGCCACCTAGGGTGGATATTTATTGGTCAATAAGTCAACCACAAAATCGGCGAAGGAGGAGTTTTGAGTTAGATGCTGTAGATTTTAGTGTCAAGCAACAACATATCAGCTTGCGAGAGTTAGAGTTGCCTTCAGATGTAAATATGCTCTCACCTGCATCTTGTAAGCTTGTATTTAACCAGTTGACATCAGACTGGGAAAGTGAGATTAAAGAAACAAGTCTGATTGCGGCAACTTTATTACTTGCAATGATCACGGCATGTCCAGTGACAAGTTTACTTGAAAAAGGCTTTATTGAAAAATCAGGGTTATTCTTTATAGGTAAACGTAAAGGTTATCTACAGTCGAAGCTTGGGATAACTACGATAGAAGAATACAGTGACAATAATCTAAATAGTACCGATCTAATTAAATTACCTTTGCCTGTCAACTTGTTAAAGTCTGCGATAGAAGCATCTAAAAGTCAGATTCAGCTCAAAGAAATTACGGTGTATTTAAAAAGTCTAAAAGAAAGCCTGAATATAGTGTATTTAACTATTAATAAAATTGAATCAGCGCTACATTTTATTTTGAGGCGATATGTCGACGGCAGTAACTCTCATATAGCAGATATTCTTTGTCGGGCTGATGCAAGTCAAGCACCTGCTGTATTTTATAGTAGCCATTCTCATCAAGAGCTAATAGGACACTATAAAAAAGCACTGCAGTTTATGAATATACATAACTGTTTTGATCTCTCTTATATTGACAGCCATTCAGAAGATTTTTTAACAGGGTCAGGGTTTGCCTTAAAGGTAGAAAGTGTTAGGCAGTTTTTTCAACGCCTTAGGCAGTGGGTAATAGAGAGTCAAGGCGCAAATCAGCTATTCAATCGATTTAGTGTTTTTACATGGTATTGCTTCTGTATATTAACGGGGACTCGGCCGAATAACAAGTTACCTAATGCAAAGGACTTAGATATTGAGGTTGGGTGGTACCAAGTCTCTGACAAGCCTAACAAAGTGACTCAAAACCATAGATTAATACCACTCTGTTGCTCGCTAAGAAAGCTCTTCAAGCTTTATAGGTCTTATCTGAAAGCGATTGATCGACCTTATTCAATTGCACTCAGCACCACCATCCATGCAATTAAGTTTGGTAGAGATGTTCCTTTCTTGAGCTTACTAAATGCAGAATTAGACAAGTTAACCCCGATTAAACGAGGGGCTGTTTCTATGATGACCCAAGATCTGACGCCGTTTTATGATCCTTATGGTACTAGGCATTTTGTTAGGGTGAATTTAGAGCAACAAGGGGTAAGTATGACTTTAATTAATTCGATCATAGGACATGAGAAACATGAGGACGAGGTACTGAACTCATATTCCTCAGTAAGTAAAGCAGCAATCAAAAATGTTGACTCCAATTTTGAGCAAATAGCTTTAGAGCTTGGCTTACAAGAGTTTAGTGACATTATTTGTAAAATCATAGAGGTGCATCCTTTTGTCAAAGAATATATATCCTCCGAAAATAGTTGATGGGTATACAAGGTCACTTGGTGACCTTGGGTATCAGCTTGAGGTTCATGAGCAGAGTGTCACTAAGGATCGTTACGAAAAATATAAGCATAATGTCGCTCTTCAAAGTATATGGGATAAATGCTTGAGACAGCAACAAAGCTCATGTGGTAAATATGAGGTGAAACAAAGTGGTCTTAAGTCTGTTAAGAAATACATAAACAGGTTTTATAAACAATCTTTTATAGATGCTCAATTATTTAAATTTGTATCGCAGAGCTATTCTTGTATTAAATATCATCAATGGTATGCGGTATCGAAAGCTTATCTCTTAAATTTATCTAAGAAAAGTCAGGTCTTATCACCCAAGGCATTTGAAGAATTTCAGTCAATTGTGATTGAAGACCTGAAGAAGAATTATAGTAAAGGGAAACGTTTTGAATCTGCTTTTAATAGGTATGTGAAGTTTATTGATTTTATTAATAAAAATTACCTACGTAAGCCTTTTTATTATGCATTACCTCAAATTCATAAACCAGGCAAACGAAACGACCTTATTATTCCAGCAAACTGGGTTGCCGACAATAAATACATTTATCAGATAATTAAATTAGTAATAGGGCACTGGGAAGAGACAAGGTTAGATTCTGAGGAGCAGATAATAGCGAGTTTGGTACTCTCAGGTATTGTGTTTGGAGGTATAAATGACAAAAACTGGCTATTACCATGGCTAACTCAGTGCCTTAATAATCAGTTGCAGCCATTCATAGACAACACTTTGCAAACCACTATTAGATATAGAAGCTTTCAGTATGGAAACGAACGTATTGAATGTCAGGGAGAGTCACTTCAAAACCATAGATCAAGCTCTCTGCTCTTCAACAGCCATCAAATCGTCGTAGACACTATAAGTCAGTGCTGGTTAGTACGCTACTATCAATTATCAGCCGTTAAGCTTAATACGCTCACTACGTTAGATGATATTGAGAGACTAGTTATAGAGTATCTGAAGGTGATACTTGAGCCACATAGCATACCTATACCCTCACTCAGTCAGCTTTTAAAAGCGGCCAGTTATCATTGGGAGATTCTTCCAGGTGTCGATTTGGATCAAGCATTAGTAAGTGTCTTACAAGGGGCTACTAATACAGTAGGGCTACTAGAGTGTGCTTTTAATGACCTGATGGATGCAGAGTATGATCAATCTTTAGAGCCTTATTCCACTCAGAGTAATAGTAGCGTTATGAAAAGTAGTTACTCAAAGGTTAACCCTCCTTCTTTTAAGGTAGATTATCGTAAGTCAGACATTATCAGTTTTTTAAAACAGCAGTTAGAAGAAGCGCTTCCTAGAAAACACAGATATCCTGTTTTTACTAACACTAAAACGTTATTTAGTACGACACCTCTAGCAATAAATGAGCCAGTAGTTGTCAAAAACTGGTATATGTATGGAATAAAATCAGAAGTTAGCGTCCAACTAATATCCGATCGCCAGCTATATGAAAAGGTATTGGTACAGTGGGTAATTGAACTTCTGAAACAGCCAAAAATGCCAAAGCTCAGTACCATAAGTAATTATCTGGGAAAAGTAGGTAATGAGTGGTGCTATTTTATGTCAAATCAATCAGACTTAGAGTATTGGGACGAAGATGACTTCATTGAATTCTACGACAGTGTATTAGATTTTAAAGCTGCTGTTCAAAATAATAAAGCTCTCAATCAACCAGCGAAGCTACTTCAACGCATACACAATGTGGGTGTTAAGTTTTATGGATTTCCAACTGTACGGATTGAACAGGCAAAAACTCAAGTCAAAGTAAGATCAGAGTGGCTCTCTGTACAAGCTTATCACGGCATTCTAAAGCAAATACACTATTCGGCTGAACCTATAGAAAAGGATATGCTAATGCTGTTAATCATTTTAGCGTACCGCTGTGGGTTTAGAAAAAAAGAGCTGCTTGGTATTCGGATAAAAGATATTGAAGGGCTGCAGTTAAATGAGCCTTCTATAATAGTGAGGCCAAATGCATACCGAAAACTAAAAAACTATAGTAGTAGGCGCCGTATTCCTGTTTATTCCTTATTAACACCTCGAGAGTTGAATTTATTCATTCGCTATGTTCGATCTAAGACAGGTCAAGGTCCTGGGACCTATCTATTTAGCATTATGGCAGCAAGCCATCCTATAGACCCGGATGTGCCATTAACGCTTTTACGAACGATGATGAGATATATAGGTGAGAGTAGAGAAGTCACTTTTCATGGTTTACGTCATACAGCAATCACCAACTTAGCCATGCTGACTTGTTCTCGCTCCAAAGTGGTTGCTGCACTCACTGGATATTCAGATGAAGATGTTAAAAGGGTTCTGACAGGTTTGAACGGTGTACATCACGACGGACCTGACAAGTGGAAAGCGCTAGCAAGGGTAGTGGGACACATTTCACCGAGTAGAACCTTTGAATATTATTATCATGCTGCTGCTCTTGTCGCAACTTATGAGCTGGCCAATGCTAATATCAAGTTGCCCAAAAGAACTTTTATAAATATAACAGGTATTAAAAGAAGGGCTCTAAAGGATAATAAAATTGTTTACGATGAAAGTGGATATGTCTCCATCAAGTCTGCAATACCTTGGCTATATAGGCAAGTTACTCAGCCTACCCAAGAGCGTCGAAAGCCCGTTGAACATAATATTATGCTATCAACTATTGATGAACAAACAGAGTCTGAGATTTTTGGAGTAGCTGTTTCTGATACATTATTAACGCGTTATGGTATTCATCAAGTATTAACGTTGTTGACTAAAATTGAAAATCTTTGTCTTAACCTTAGTTCTAATGCTAAAGAAAGAGTTGAAAAACAAACAATCGCCTCTGGAGCGTCAAAAGCCGGGATAGCACCAAACGATGCCAAAACGCTATATGAAAGAGCTAAGGTTATATCAGCAATACGAACCACAGTAAAGCAAAGAGAGAGTTATCGGTTCGTAACGGAAAAATATCAGTTAACACCAATGCGTATCCATGAGTATATTGAACACGAGTTAATGGCACTTATGTATAAAGGGCTGCTAGAGTTAAGAGAGACCCGCTGGGCCGAATATCAATGGTATTTGAATATGGTGGCACAGCGTATCACATCGACTCATGCCACTATATCCTTCCCGTTAAAAGAGTTTGATGAGCTAAAATGTTTTATGAATATCACTCAGGATTTACTACAGAGCAAATATCTCTTGGTTACTGCTAATAAAGCATTACTCTCAAAATTCAGTAGTTGTGAGGGGACGCAAAGCGTTAAAACTATATGTGACGATATGATTTCTACCTATTTACTAGGTATTGGTATCCCTAATACCGTGAAAGATGCACCAAAGAAATGGAAGTACTCTTCACTACTCAGGTTTATCGTTCATATGTTTTTAATTATGGATGAAGAAGTTTCGTTAGCAAGCTTGTCGTTAGCATTTGAACGAGGTAGGTGACCATGCGTAACAACAAACTAATTAAAATTTAAAAACTGTTTTTCTAATAAGTTATTAGCTAAAGTTGTTTAGGAGTTGGTTTAACCGCATCGCACAGTACAGTACTATCATCAGCAAAGATATCACCTAAAGATATAAATTTACGACTTTGGTAGGTTTAATCAGGGTGGGCAGTATCTCGTTTAGATTTTTGGTTTTTCATATATACAACCACTTAAGCCTTATGGCGTTCAATAGCGTCATCAGAGCTTGTCAGCGGAAGGCGCACTTTTTTGAATGCCAGGGTAATCACTAATTAAAATTATTAAGTTAGTTAACTGCTTATTTAATTATCAATTAAGCGATTGTTTTGTCTATTTAAAACTCAGCCAGTTATATATAATTTTTAGGCCTAGAATTTTAAAATGACTATATACTATTATTAAGCTTATCCTTAAGTTAAGATGAAAGTCGATAAATATTAATAATATTCAATATTTGTGTTTATAAAAGATGCGAGAGTTTTAATGTTTATAAAAAACGTAACGTCAATTTTTAGTAAAATAGGACATATCTGTGAGTTAAAGGCTGATAAAAGGCGTTTAGATGCACTTTTGCAATGTCTAGAGCAGGGCGAAGAAGTCAGAAAAACTAGATCCTATCAAGAAAACGAAGTAGCTATTTTATGGTACGACCTTTGGTCAGTACTATTAGATCCTGCAACGTATCATCTAAAGAGTCTTAGAGGCTTTGGTTTTTCAAAGTTAGGCGACTGTATATTATTTATACCAAGACTAGTAACAAGCTTACTAAGGGTGTTATTGGCGAAAGCTTAAAGAATTGATTGGGATGAGATGCATAAGCTATTCGGTGGCAATTCTAAATTTACACCTGGTGGAGGGTATGGGGTTTCATTGGGTGTAGTGGTCAACTAAAATTGGACAACTCATAAGAGGTCTTTATTGAAATAGGTCTCTCTTTAGCTGTTGGTGTCAAATAATCATTAAAGCTATGCGGTCTGACACTTTGGTAATAATCCGAAATATAAGCGCTTACAGCCTGTTTGGCCTTATCGATATTTTCATAACCTTTTTTTGGCATCCATTCAGATTTAAAGTTTCTAAAAACCGTTCTGTAAGCGCATTATCCCAACAGTTGCCACGTCGGCTCATGCTATGCGTCATACTATCGCACCTAGCAACACACTTATAGTAATCCTCACTGGTGTAATGACTGCCCTGATCTGAATAGATATTTAACTTGTAGGTAAATAATATCTTGCTTTAAATCTTAATTTAATGGTGAGATTTTAAATCGGTTAGATCAAGAAATATATCACATCAATTCTGAGTTAATGATAACAACGCTAAATGTAATTATGAGTAATGTAAACTCTAACCATTCTAAAAATATAAACTGGTCCTTAGGGCTATGTAGAAGTCAATATTAGATAGTATCGAGTTTCGATTATTATGGTCTAGTTGCAGAATGTTTTAAAAACAGTGATAGTTTATATCACTACCGATTCAAAGGTATGATGGGCTTTAAATGCATCTCTATAACCTTGTATATGTAATTCAACTACTAAGCTTTAAAATCCCATATTAAATCACCGTACTTCATAGCTTTTAATATGCATTGTTGATTACCTAACATACATAGCCTTATTAAAAAATGTTTAATGTTCTTACATGTGAATTCAATATAGAGTGTCACATATTTTTAAGCTATAAATAGCTTGTTAACTAGTACAATTAAATAATTTAAATCTGATTTGTTAAAGTTTGGTTAGGATACTTTAAAAAGACCAACAGCGCGTTTTTAACAGGTCACAGTGCTATTATTTGCAATGAACTTAACAAAATTAATAACCTTATGAAACTGTCAAAATTTAAATACAAATTATTTGTCTTTTTTCTTCTGATTGTTCCTGTGTTAAGCTCGGCTATTCCCTTTGACCATTCTCAAAGTTTAGTAAGCCAAGGTAATGCAATAGCAGAAGCTGCCCACGCCACCTTAGTACATGAAGGACTTAAAGAGGATGATCCGAATGTACAGCAAGAATTCAAAAAAGCTGTGATCTTGTATGAGAAGGCAGCACAACAAGGAAATGCAGAGGCGAAATATTGGTTAGGAGTAATGTATGACCAGGGCTATGGTGTACAACGTGATATTGAAAAGGCTGTAGAGCTGTATCAACAATCATCAGATCAAGGTTTTGCAAAAGCACAAGCTAGCTTAGCAGCTATTTATGATATACGTGGGAATAGAGAAAAAGCAATCGAGTTATTTAGCAAAGCTGCAAATCAAGGTTATGTAGACGCACAATATTCTTTAGGTCTAATGTATGATAGAGACGACGGTCTCTATGGAGATTACAAGAAAGCAGCTTATTGGTATGAGAGGGCGGCTAAACAGGGTGATTCATCTTCGCAATATAACTTAGGTCAATTGTATGAGCATGGATATGGTGTCGAACAAGATTACTTCAAGGCTGCAGAATGGTATGAAATGGCAATCAAACAAGGCTCAAGAGAAGCAGAGCTAAGCTTAGGAGATTTATATTTCTTTGGCTACGGCAAAGTTCAAAACTATCAAAAGGCTAAAGAGCTTTATGAGAAAGCAGCGGATAAAGGTCTTGTAAAGGCACAATATAAATTAGGATTAATGTATTCTAGGGGCTATGGAGTAACTAAGAATTATCAAAAAGCAGTTGAATGGTTTCAAGAGGCAGCTATTATTAATCCAGAGTCAATGTATAGCTTAGGGGTTCTGTACTCTGAAGGTTACGGGGTGCGTCAGGATTATTATAAAGCAGCTGAATTGTTTAATAGAGCATCAAACTGGGGTCATGCAGAAGCACAATACAGTTTAGGTTTGTTTTACTTAAAGGGTCAAGGAGTACGTCAAAGCTTTATCAAGGCTAAATATATGTTTGGCAAGTCCTGTTACAACGGCTTCCAACTTGCATGTGATAGCTTTCGTGATTTAAACGAGAAAGGCTTTTAAAGTTATAGATTAGAAGTATTACAGAGTTGTGGGAGCTATACTTTTTAGTAAATATCTCTCAATTTTGAACTGTGATTTCTATTTAAAGTGCATTAAACTCAAATAATGCACCATCAATAACACTCATCAAACTTTCAATATTAGTGTGCTCGGCATTTAAATAATCATCTCTATTGTACTGACTTACCAAGTAAATCGAACGCTTCTCCTTACCGGGCTTATGAAACTGACTCATAAAAGGCTCATCATCCGCATTATGCGTTAGTAGCGTAAAGCTATGTACTGGCTCATTAAAGTGATTGTTATACTCGTACATGCCAGCGATGGTAAACGCCATTTTATCTTTCCTATGGATACGCTTCCATTCACTTTTATTATTATCTCCGCTTAAATAGTACGGCTCCATAAATCCTGCCATTGGTACTAAACAAAACTGGTTTTTGGTGAATGCAGGCTCAAATGTCTTTTTAC
>NZ_JBXYJH010000019.1:0-12179 GCF_057396215.1 Psychrobacter sp. CX18
GACCGCTATAGATATGTGAGGCAAACGATAGTGGGCTTGGGTAGCGGGTATAAGGGATGTCAGATGCAATCAGCTTAGCTTCTACCCATACACCAGAGTCAGCAGCAAGCTGACATTGATCAGCGGATACCGATTGACGCATCAGCCAAGTATGTATTGATTGGTGGTTATGATAAGAGACACTGTCACTTGCAGGCTCTATGCCAATTAAGGTTGAGGCAAGACAGTAAGCGGATAAGGCGTGAATAGTGGGCAAGCGGGTGATATCTACTACGTTTGCAACATGCAGTCCACGCATCGCACCTGCGGCAAGATAGTACTCACGGTGGGCGTTGTTCGCAGCAACCCACTGTTTGGCTAATCTCGTCGCAGTATCACTACTGCCCACACGGGAGGGGGTAGCAATAAGTAGGGTTGTGTCTGCTGTGGTAAGAATGGAGTCATCGGTAGCGATACCTTCATAGAGGGTATCCGTCTCTAAGCCATCACTACGCACGATGACTTGCTGACTACCCAGCTGTTTATGCATTGGGTGAAGCTGGCTTATGGTGTCTTGTCCTGATTGTACGGAGGCTTGGGCGTAGCTGTAGTAACTGAATGGTTTGGCTGATGTATCACTGTGTAGCTATTCACGCTTTTCGCTACTATCTATACACCAGCATAGGGCAGTGGTAATGGCTTGCGATGTCACTTGCTTCGCGTGCCATCTCAAGCCTGACCACAGCAGCCTATGTTGCCGTACAGTATATCCGCTACAATCGCGGCTAAACAGCATCACACGTTAACCACTGTGCGTAAAGTAAATATTTGAATAATATCTCTGTTCAATAGCCGTTAGGTTGTACTATTAAAGGATAAAGTTTTTTTAATTTTTAACTATCATAACCAGTGATGTATTCCCTAAGTTTTAAAAAAATATAAAGAAATTTATAGCTAGATTTGAAATATTAACTTTCTTCTCCATGTGCATTATATATCTCAAGCGCATTCTGACAGATAGTTTCATTTTCATATATAAACTTGTCCCATCCTCTTTTATCCCTTGAGACATTGATACCTGCATATTGCATCAAGTCTTCGCTATATTGACAATTCATATCTGATAGTTTTTTTAAGTTGAGTTGTTCACAATGCCGTGTGGCTTCAGTTAATAAAGGGCTAAAGCCCCAAGCATATAAATCTGTCGGAATATGCATTTTTGACATTTCTTTTGCAGAACAAACTGAATTAAAAGTATCTTTATTAATTGGAACATTTATTTTAGGCTGATGTATTCTATTTATATTTTCAGTTAAGGGAGTTATATCGTTGCATCCCAAAAGCAACAATGTAAAAACTGAAATAAACTTTAATTCTTTCATAATTAACGATCCGCTTTATCGAGAAAACATTCGGGTGTATTAAATCACTTCTGCGTTTATAATTATACCGCTAGCCTCTTTCATAGTTAGTGCAGAAGTGTCATTAACGTTAAAGAACATTTTAAGTTGCATCATATTACTAGATACTTTTAATCCAACTAATCTGCCTACCCTTGCAATGGGGCCATCTCTATCAACTTCTTGATTTTCTTAACCATTAAACTTTTAGGATCAAGTTCGCTTTATCACATAATCTTCATTCATAAGACTAATGTTACTGGATCTTAGATTTAATGCTTCTTCGTAGCTTAAAGGTCGTTCAACTGGAAGGTTGAGCTCTTGCAGAATCTCTGTAGGAGTTTTACCAGCTTTTATATCTGATGTCTCGTTGTCGGAGCTAGAAACATCAGGACGATCAGACCAGACTAACATAGTTATGACTGCTATTAGTAAGACGTGTTGGAGTAACTTATAACGCATTTATTACCCGTTTAAAATCTATCAAACGTTAATAAAACTCTTTTTCAAAAAAATCATTATTTCGTTTTACGTCACGTATTTCAACATATCGTTTTTGACATCGCTGTTGGTCTACCTCCGTATTTTCAAGCTTTGCTCTGAGGACGGGTAGAGCTAATTCCAGCTCTTCTAATAGTATCTCTAGATCTGGAAGCTGATGCTTTTTTAGATAAGGTACAATATCTTCGTCGTGATAACGCAGCCAAGCACAAGCTTCTTGTTTGTCAAAATAATAGGGGTCAAAAGCTAAAATCTGTAAATATTGACTAATCATATCTGCATCAGCCAAATTATTATCAGGAATCTCGTTCACAAAGCTATTTTTCCATGATGATAGATACATTAAGAGATACTCTTTTGTCCTCGCTAATCTTAATTTATCGGCGTTTTCCATACGTTTTGGCAAGAGCTGGCCATAATTCTTCTCATTTATATGGTCGGTAAAAAAATGCTTTATGTAATCAAGCTTTATTAAATTGGCGTTATATTCTAATGCAATTTTTAGACATGACTCATTAAGCTGAACGACTTCTTTTTTATTAATCTTCAGCTCCTTAATAAAAAAGTCATCTGTATATCTGGTCCACTGATAAACATCAGCACAGGCATGCGGTTGTCCAAGCTTTGCTAATTTGAATATTGTCTGATAGCCTTCGGTTTCTATAGCAGGTTCTTTATGATGCCAAGTTTGATAGGTTGCTAGAGCATACTGCGCGTTAATCTCGTTTGGGTCTTGGGCACGCTGTCTTAAATAGGTAATCTCCTCTAAACCCGCTCCATCGATATAATTAAAGTTACCTCCAGCTAAGCCCATTGCTTCACTATAGCTAAGACGTCTATCTGTTGGTAGCCCGTCTATATAATTGTCTGAATCTTTCAAAGTTACTTCGCTAATATTCTCGGTTTGTCGATCACAAGCTGCTAATGCCGAAAGTGAAATACTGATTAATATTATAATTAAAAAACTATTCATAATTGATTTGCTCTACTTAATACAAGCACAGTTAAATATTCTAAAATTTCTTGGTAGTCATTTTTCTATAACCGCTTCCTTTGTAGCCTGAGTCCACTTTGCTTGACTAAATGAAGCAGGTCTAGTTGAGCAAGGGGTAAGAGAGGTCGGTGCATAAACAGTACCGATGTTGGGATGCTTAGATATGTATTCACCAATAGTTTTAGAGATGCCATTACCAGCATTGCAATATACCAGTACTAGGGTTTGATCATTGGTATAGCCACGCTTCTTAATGTATTTGGAGAAAATTATTGATTGCTTTGGTTTTATCGATTTCTGAACCTTTCATATTGTTTACATACTGTGCTATTAATTGATCGCTATTAAGTCTTAACAGTTCTGCTCATAAGCTATTGCTAGTATTTACTTAAAGAATCCTGTAGTTAGATCCATGGTCAAAAACTTAAAAATACTGGATAGGTAAATATTGATATTAATTAATAGGCTCTAAGTCACGCTTATCAATCCAGCCGAATTTCGTGTCATTTTTATAACTTACTTCTATCCAATCTTCATTTTGCTCTATCGCATTGATAAAATCATTTTTTATATAATAATTAGGAGGGGTATAAGAGTTGAAATTCTCATTGAGTATTTCAGCTTTTTCTGTCTTAACTATGTATTTTGTAGGTGGGGCTGGACATTTTTGTTTTAAGACTTCGTTGCTGCTCCCTACTAAGTCGTCTTTAATAGTATAATCATCACTAGCTAGATTGATATTTTGGTTTATGACACAGCGATAGCTCTGCAATGATTGGTTATTAATAGTGCCATGATAACTTACTTTATCTAATAACCACTGATTATCATAATAGTCGATATAATAATCTTGAAAGTAGTTACCCCTATCTGGAAAATAAGTTCTAATGATTAGACCAGCACTATCATTTCGAGGAATAATGTCGTATAAATGATAACCACCGTCACTAGTGAAGTTTGAAGTTTCTAAACTAAGCTTGTATTGGTTATTCTTATCACCTTGATAGATATATAACTCATTCCCTTGGTATATATTAGAACTATTATTAACTCTAGTCACTAAAGCGTCTTCTATACCATCTTCATTAACATCAAAAGTATAAATCTTATATAAGTCGTTTCTATATAATTTATCTAACTGCGAGATACTGTACACTTCAGAATCTAAAGGATTTGAAGATTTCGAGTTATACTTTTTAACACCTTCTTCAATTAACGCTGTAGAAAAATCATTATTGAGACTATTCTTTATAATTTCAAAATCACATTTTAGGTCTTGTTTATAAATATTTGTTACCTTATTTCCCTTAACTTCGATTTTATTGAAATCAAAACATTTATGTGATTTCATCTCAATGGTGTACTCATCTTGTATTTTGATTTTTGAGTAAGGTGTTATAGAAAATGTAGGGTACTCTTCAGTGGTAGATGGATAGAATAAGAATCCATGATTATTATCACTAAATAAGTAAATTTTAGGTATTGCTGATTCAATATCTTCACTGTATATATAATCTAAATAAATCTCTTTATCACCGACTAACTTATGTTGGTAAGTGTATTCTAAATTTGCCCTATAATCATGAAGTCTAATCTTAAATGAATCGTTTAAATCTATAATGTGATTTATGTGATCGTATTGAGGTTGGATATTTTGTTTGTAAAGTACATTTATAGCTTTATCATTATTCTGTGAACCTGATGAAGATTCATAGTCTTTAAGAGCAGTATACGCACATGATACAATCAAGAATGTATTAACAACTACAAGGCTAATTAAAAATTTATTCATATATTTATTCCGTATTTATGCTCTATAGTAATTCTTACAGACTCTGATTTTGAAATCTTAAATTTCTTAGTAGCCATATTTTAGACCCAATATTATTCTTCTATATATTCAATGTAACTAATAGCGGTTGTCCATACATTCTTATTATTCAATGTTTTGATAGTAGTTTTTAAATATATTTTATCAGCTTTAACAATGTAATCACGTTCAATTATTTTGAATAGCTGTGGTTTATTAGATTTAACACGGTAGTAGCTTGAAAGATTTCCAGCTCCAGCTTTTTCAGTAGATATTATTTCTTTTTTAACGTAATCAAATTCTGGTACATTCCTCCCTTCAATAGTTAGTTCAGAAAAGTTTGAATTAGATTTATACGTTCTATCATTCTTATCATATAAGTAAAAAGAATATGAAGGGCTACCATAAGTTCCTAGAAAACCTGATATATGTGCAAAATCCGTATAACCATCAAAGTTAAAATCACCAAGTATAAACGAATACCTTTCGAACGCAGAGTATTCTTTAGTACGAGTATCTGCAGATAGTCTTGTATAAATTTCTTCTAAAGAAGGTATAGCTGTAATGACATCAATATCTTGATAGGCATTAGGTGTAAACTTGTCTTTTATTGAAACGATTACAGACGTGAAACAATAATCCCAAGTATTAATGGCACAGGTTTTAGCGTGGACTTCAAATAATTTTACGTCACCAGAGTTATTTAAAACATATCTTTCAAATGTTGTATCTGATTGTGCACTAGCTTTATAGCTAAGCGTAACAAACGTAAATAATATAGCTAATTTAAACATATTGTTTATAAATTTTATTATCTTAAAATCTATGTACCTCTTAAATTTATCCATACCCATTTCTTTTATAGTTAAATCACTAAGATTAACATCCACAGTCGCCTTCATCGTGATTATATTCGTCTTCTAAAGCAATTAACTCAAAACTATCATCTTCTTTAATCTAAAAGCTATCTAATATAAACTCAACATTATCAGCCTTATATCCAAACACTTGAGCTGTTTGTCAATTTTAATTGAGAATACCTTCAAACTCAGGGTCTTTGCTATGATTAATCAGTTTATAACTAACTCCTTGGTTTAGTTTGAAACATGCAGTCCACGCATCGCACCTGCGGCAAGATAGTACTCACGGTGGGCGTTGTTAGCAGCAACCCACTGTTTGGCTAGTCTGGTCGCAGTATCACTACTGCCCACACGGGAGGGGGCGGCAATAAGTAGGGTTGTGTCTGCTGTGGTCAGCAGGGAGTCATCGGTAGCGATGCCTTCATAGAGGGTATCCGCCTCTAAGCCATCACTACGCACGATGACTTGCTGACTACCCAGTTGTTTATGCATTGGGTGAAGCTGGCTTATGGTGTCTTGTCCTGATTGTACGGAGGCTTGGGCGTAGCTGTAGTAAATGAATGGCTTGGATGATGTTTTGTTGTTGTAGCTGTTCACGCTTTTCGCTACTATCTGTCCGCCAGCATAGGGCAGTGGTAATGGCTTGCGATGTCACTTGCTTCGCGCGCCATCTCAAGCCTGACCAAAGCAGCCTATGTTGCCGTACAGTATATCCGCTACAATCGTGGCTAAACCGCATCACAAGTTAACTATTGCGCGGAAATTAAATATTTGAATATAATCGCTATTTGATAGCCATTAGTTTGTAAGTTAAAGGGTATTGTTTTTTGGGTGGAAATACCGAACTATTAACAGTTCTATGTAGAATGATGTTTTCAATTTCCTGTGTTAAGTAGGGCATCTAACGGGTGCCAGTCAACCTCGAGACTATTTCATTTTAACTTTATCCATCAAGAAAGACTGATTATCACCTTCTAAATAATAACTCATATCTATCATAAATTTATCATCGTTAATTTTTCTAATTGTGCCAAATTTTTTATTTTTCTTTAAATCATAAACCTCAATATTAGTATCATTAATCGTCTTTGTATAACATTCAAAATGTTTATCTGCTTGATAGCCTACTATATCTATATGGCAATAATCTTTAGAAAGCATGATATCGTAAAATACTCCTACACCAGTTCCAAGATTTTCGTCAGTTTGATAATTGTTATATTTATAACTACCATAGAACGGTGAGTTAGAATAATCTTGATTATATGAACTTTTAGATATCGTATGATTTGAACAAGAAAGGATTCCTATGATGAAAGTCATTAAGAATAAAATCTTCATACTAACTCCCTAGTGGCATATAGATTTAAGAACATTTCTTTATTGAAAGCTTTACTAATGTCTTTGATCTCATCTTTAGTAAAGTATCGAGATCTACCAGTAAGAGTCTTTGAATCTATATTCTCTTAGGTTGCTGTTACTGGGGATTATGTTTTAAGCTTTTGATTATTAGATTTAGGATTATTAGCTTCTTGAATACCAAGTTGACTATTTTCAGCTACATCAATTTCTTGCGATGTCATACCTGCATCAGAAGTGCAACTCGTAAATAGTATTATTAATAAAAATGACGGCACTGAAAATAATGCTTTAAAAGTTAGCATCTATGACTCCTTTTAAGTTTATTATATGGCTTTTGAGGTTAATCCAGTAGAGTCACTAACACTTTTATTTGCAGGTAGACAGTACCTTGGAGTTAAACTGTTGTTTGTATCTGTCGAAATCCTCCTTTAAATAGGACTGAGTAGCTTTAGAATCGTCAATAATATCATCATATTCAATGTTATTTTCATTTATAGCTCCATTTTCGGCATAAAAACGCAGACCTCTTTGCAAGCTTGTGGTTATTTTTTCATTTTTAAAAATTAATAAGCTTTGATAGCCACCAAAGCCTGATTCATTATACAAAGTGGCTAACGAAAGACATTCTCCGTCACCTAATTCAAATATTTTTATTTTTTGACTAAGTATAGGTCCACCCTTAGGATCAGCCTCAAACTCATCTTCTATTATCTGTAGAGGCTTTTTATCTATACTGATTTTAGAGCCTGATACAAACTGATTGACTACCTTATTGGTTAGGTTTATATAATTACTATTAGTATTTATACAAGCAAAGCTTGATAATACAATAGTAGCTAAAACTACCAGTTTTAAAAGAGTTTTCATAACTTCATCCTATTAGTCAAACAACAGTTCTTTATAATTTTTAATTCCTAGTCGTAATAGCTGAGGTTTTAGATCTTTCCATGTTTTTCCATTTGGATGCAATTCGAAATGAGGGTAGTCAGGACGGCTCCATGTCCCTCCCCAAATAAGACCAAGTTCTTGACCAATGGGACCTAACTTTTTACTATTAGTTATTGACAAAGAATTATTTTTTAAATACGTAATTTCTCCGTTGGTTACAGATACAACATCAATGGCAAGACCATATTGATGATAACTTTGTAAAGCGCCCGCCGATGTAACTTTAGAAGAAAGATTATTTTGAGCTGCTGGGCTACGATAACCATCAGTGATTACCCATGTTATACCTGTTTTTTCGTAACCTTTATTAATCAATTTTATTACATAAGGACGGTATATTGGATGTAAAGCAGCAATATTTCGTAGCGTTCTTTCATATTGTTTATTTCCACCACATGCTAATGGGTTTAATTCTAGCTCATTCGTTATATTTGTAGTAGGCGGTTGTACAGTTTGCGAACAAGTAGCTATAAATTTTTTGTTTTCAATTTTCTCACCATCTATGTAGTGATGTCTAATTTCTTTTTTAACCTCCCACGCATAAGTTTTGCCGTCTTTGAATCCCCTTATTTCTTCTCCCTGCTGTGTTGTTTCTCTTACTTTCGACTCATCTTTTTCTTTCATGAAGATGGGATTAGATATATAAGGATTCTCTTCTTCCTGCCCATTATCCTTAAAAATAATATCATTGTCATCTAAATCGACACCAGCAGGTTTAACAGTGTTTGGGTAAAGTACCGTTAGATACATCTCAACAAAACTATCAATTTTTTTGTGTCTGTTATTATATAGTTTAAAGTATTCTTTAACGTAGTCTAACTGCTCTATCGCTGACATATTAGCCAACTCATTTTTTGTAACACCTAAGTCCGCACGTGCCTCTGCACCGATTTGAACCAAACCCACATAGCCACGTGAGTTGATAATGGAAGGATCAAAACTGCCATCTGTCTCTAAATGAATCAAAGCCATCAAATTATTAGCCATATTTAGATAATCGTCAGGCCAAAGATCTTTACATATTTCAATTACTTTCTTTCTAAACTCACAGCTTACTTTTGCTCCCCAAATCAAATCATAGGTTTTACAAACACAGTCGCCATCGGTTGTTAAAATAGACTTAGGATACCTATCTGCACCGTAATCATCAGTGCTTTTTACATTTATCGGCGTACTCGAATTCGATGTATTTGACTTTGTAGAGTGATTACTACCACCACTAGCAGAACCACTAGGAATAACTAATTTCTGCCCAACTAAAATTGTCGAATTATAATCAATACCATTAGCACGGGCTATATTATGAGCAGAGACACCATATTTTTTTGCAATACCTATTAACGTATCCCCACTTTTTACAATATGTACCGTTTTCGATGAACTAGTAGAGTTGTTAGTATTATTAGTAGTAGACTCACCTTCTTTTTTACCACTAATAGCTTCATTAAAGTCCTCAAACCCTTCTTTAACATTCTTCCATGTGTCTGAAACCGCATCACCCACTTTATCTAGTAAACCACTATCATTATCTTTAGGGGACCGGTTACTGTTAGAAGAGGGTAAACGACCCATTGGCGGTTTTTTTAAATTATCAACGTTTGGCGCGCTTTTACCCCGTAGCTTAATGGTCTGACCAGCTTGCAGCTTTTTAGGTTCACTTATATTATTTATTCTTTTAAGCTCGCTTACAGGAATACCGGTTTCTTGCGAGATATCCCAAAGCGTATCATTTTTCTTAAGTGTATAAGTTTCTTGTGAAGAAGATATTGTAGGTTTATCATTCGTAAAGCTGCGTAATCCACTATTTTTACGAGGAATTTTTAGCCATTGACCCGGAAATATTTTATCGGCATTTCTAATTTTGTCTTTATTAAGGTTATATAGTATTTGCCAAGTTGTATCATGCTTCTTGGCAATACTATATAAATCGTCACCAGGCATCACTTTATAAGTTTTTCTAGAAATATTACCTTTTGTATCTGCTAGTTTTCGAAGTTTCATAGTTTGAATTGAAAACGGTGCAATAATCTCTACTATACCTTTTCTAGAAGGCACAGGAAATCGACTTACGACACGCATTTCATTAGTTATTGGGTTTTTAACACTCACTATAAGTACTGTGCCTGGTGGTCTGCTAATTGGTACTCCTAATCCTGAACCATTTGACTTAGTTTCACTAATTGTTCTATTTGACTCTTTAACGATATGGTACAAATCAGGAAATATATTTCCATACAGATCTATAAATTTGAGTATGATGACAACACTTTTGCTTTTATTCATTATTGTTATCCTTTATAGCATTATGATTTAAATCCTCAGCAAAATTGTCATCATCATAGTCTATCAAGTCATTTTCATCATCGTCAGGTATAAATTTAAAACCCCAATCAGCATCTTTAAAACCAACCATAACTTTGACTTCTTCCTCTTTATCACTGATTACAGGCGCTGTTCTACCATGTTGATCTAGCACCCCTTCTATTAGTTGTCCATCAGGTCTCAGAATCTTAAACTCAATATCATTAAAATCATACTGATAGAACAAATCATACACATCCAGCTTATTACTAAACAACGGAATCGTATCAGGCATCATAGGAACACTATAATTCGCCCGAGCCCCAGCAACCAGCCCCTTCTTAACCGCCTGAATCTTAATCGTGCCTGGGCACACAAACTTAACCCCGCTCTCATCAATCGTTAACGACGCCCCGCCACTAGTTTGCACCTTAATACGAGTCGGAGAGGCTACATGCACCTCACCAGACTCACTGCCTATCATCAACCCTTGTTGAGAATGCAGCTGCAGCTCACCGCCTTGCGCCTGTATCGCCAGCGGCTTAGTATTAGCACTCACATGAAAGCCTGACTTAGATGCTTGACCAGACACACCTGCAAGAGACGTTAACGTATCGCCAAGTAGCCGATAGTCACCGCCCACCATATCTGACTGAGTTAACCCAGACTGTCTCACCACACTCTTAGCCGTAAACAGCGTGTTTTGGCCTGATGCCAGCAGACTGTCTTTGCTCACCAGCATCACATCAGGCGCACCAAGCGTCTCCACACCGAGCGTCTCATCAATAACTTGAGCCGTCTCTTTAAACGCTTTTATCTGCGCATCTACATCTTGAGACGACTGCAAATGACCTTGCTTTGCCTCACTATAACTATCAGACAACGTATAGCCTATATCCAGCTGCCTGACGCCGGCATCATTGACCCAAGCCGACTCATGACGGCTTTGAGAATGGCGTATCCCAAACGTCGATAATAAAACACCGTCTGAGCCTGACAGCTGTAAACCTTTATCACTTGCCACCTCAAACCCAGCACCACGAAGCGTAGACTGATGATTACCAAAGCGGTGACGTAGTACACCCAGCTCTATCACATGCTCACTTGGAGAGAACACACCCTTATCACTTGATGTCGGGGTACTGGCATTGGCTTTGTCCTGCGTATTGACTGACCACTGAAGCCCAAGCTTATTTGGCGTATCATCAAACAGCAGATTGGTTTCAGAATCACTATCCAGCCCAAACTGACTGATACCTGATATCCATCCACTGTGTGCATCATCCTCATTAATTTGAGAATGACCCAACGCCCCGCCATGCCAACGAGGGGAGGCGCCTTGCATCAGATTATAACGATGCGATGCGCCGCTATCTTGATAGGTCACATCCCGCTCATCCACATCCCCCATGCCAATACCTTCATAGAGGCTACGGGTAATCACAGGACTGTCGATATCGCCATACCAATGGCTCAGCAGCACCGCTTGTCCAAGCCTTGGGGCAAACTGCCAACCATGCGATGCCCCTGTCGACAGCTGTAGAGATCGAAGTGGCGGGGTATGTTTGTCATCATGATCACTGATACCAGCCCACACAGGGGTGGTAATGACTTTATGTTGTCCGTCATCACTAATTTGTGAGTCATAGCTTGGGGCACTGGCGTCGCCACTACGTGCTTGGGTAAGACCGCTATAGGTATGTGAGACAAACGATAGTGGGCTTGGATAGCGGGTATAGGGGATGTCAGCTGCAATCAGCTTAGCCTCTACCCATACGCCAGAGTCAGCAGCAAGCTGACATTGATCAGCGGATACCGATTGACGCATCAGCCAAGTATGTATTGAGTGTTGGTTATGATAAGAGACACTGTCACTAGCAGGCTCTATGCCAATTAAGGTTAAGGCAAGGCAGTAAGAGGATAAGGCGTGAATAGTGGGCAAGTGGGTGATATCCACTATGTTTGCAACATGCAGTCCACGCATCGCACCTGCGGCAAGATAGTACTCACGGTGGGCGTTGTTA
>NZ_JBXYJH010000020.1:0-19033 GCF_057396215.1 Psychrobacter sp. CX18
GCAGCAACCCACTGTTTGGCTAATCTCGTCGCAGTATCACTACTGCCCACACGGGAGGGGGTAGCAATAAGTAAGGTTGTGTCTGCTGTGGTAAGAATGGAGTCATCCGTGGCGATACCTTCATAGAGGGTATCCGTCTCTAAGCCATCACTACGCACGATAACTTGCTGACTACCCAGCTGTTTATGCATTGGGTGAAGCTGGCTTATGGTGTCTTGTCCTGATTGTACGGAGGCTTGGGCGTAGCTGTAGTAACAGGTGTCCCCTAAGCTGTCATCAGGGGTGAGTAGTTGCCATGTGCCAAGCTGTTGTAAAGAGTCGCCTGATTGCCATAGGGTGTTGATACCGATATCGGCAAGTAGGTCAGAGATGAAGTCCCAGTCACTGGTGTCAGCTTGGGTGCGCAGGCTAAGCGGCTGATTAAAGAGGGGGTGCTCAAGTAGGGTATCTGTCGGTTGCCAGTCAATGTCATAATCGGTCAGGATGGTGGTCATGATATCTAAGGGCGACTGGTTGATGAAGGTACGGGTGTGACACGATTGGGTCAGTAGCCAGTCGGGGCTGACGACATCAAGCTGGTAGAAGTGTAGGGGGCCGTTTGAGTGTTGGTAGTGAATGGCTTGGAGGATGCCTGTGCGGATTGTGGGCTCGCGCTGTGCATCTAAGGTAGTAAGACATAGGCTGTTGCCCAGTTGCGATCGACAATCATCGGCGGTTAGAAGGTAGGTGCTATAGACAAGGATATGAGCGTGATGCGGCTGGTTAAGGGTAGATTGCCAGATAAAGGCTAGTGGATAAAGAGCGCTTTGGGGTAGGTGGTCCGTGTCTATAGTGAGTTGATGCAGACGATTGGTTTGCAGTGGCATGGGTGCGATGTCCGGTTGCGTTAAGCTATATTATATTGGTGACGACCAAGTGGTAATACCATGAATACTTAGTTGAAATATATAGATACGAATTAAGTTTAGGTAAACACATTTAATAATCAATATTGAATACTTAAAATTAATTTTGTAATATTGGTTATATTGAATTATAACAATATATAATATATCTTTAAAAAGTATAGAGTTTATTGTATTTTTGTCAAGTCTATGTATAATCGAAAAATAGATTTAATTATTAAACCATATTTGAATATATTAAACTTTTACTTAAATAATGATAGTATTACTATGAATAGCAGACTTCAACCTTGTTTTAAAATAATAGTGACCCCTTTTTTATTTACAGCAACGCTTTCTCTAATGAGTTGTGGACTGTTTGGGGGGTCTGATTCTGAAAAAACATCTATGGTGATAGAAACAGAATTAAGTGCCCCAACGTTGAGCTATTTATTTGCAGATAATGAACAAGATATAGATTTTAATGATTCTGTAGATGGTTCTGAATGGTTGGAAGTTGCTCAAAAGCTATATGAAGAAAAACGTTACGCTAGGGCTTTACGGGCTGCTGAAGCGTCGCTGAGTATAAGTGATTCAGAAGAGGCGCGGAAAATAGCTATGCTATCAACCATTAATATAACGCAGCAGAATATGAACACCTATAAAGATAATTCAAGTTTAAGCAATGATGAAAAAGATACGATTAAAGATCAACTGACCAGAATTACAACCGCAATCAGTCAAATTGAGTATTCACAAAGTCAAGAAGAATCGGATTAAAATCAAGTAAACGGATAAAAAGTAATGAATACACAAATGGAATATCTGTTAAAGTACTCTTATAAAGCTATATTTAATAGCTTAATGGTTAGTAGTTTAAGTATGTTTGGAGTTTTAGGATATAGTCAATTGGCGAATGCAGAGTTAACTATTATAGAAGAAGATCCTCAAGCAAGTATCGTTAATCAATATGAACAACTTAAAGCTTCAAACGTTACTTTAGAATCCCAAGAGTTGCATGATTTAGTCGATCAATTAAATAAAAGATTAGAAGAAAATCCTGATGATGCATTGGCATGGGAGATGTTGGCAAAATTATATAATGAGTATGGTTATATCGATTATGCTCTATTCGCAGCCAGTGAAGCAATTGATTTGGGTGTTAAGAACGATGAACTATATTCTATATTACTTAAGGGAAGTACGATCATAGCAGAAAGTCAATTGGAATTAGGTTACGCTGAAGATATTAGTGACGAAGATTTCTCGAGACAGTATCAGTCTCAGCTTAGTAAGGTTTATGGCTCATTGTATGGGTTCAATTACGATGAGTCTTTACCAAAACCACCTGCGCCCACCCGAACGAGATACTCAAGATCTGCATCCAATAACACGACGACAAAACGTACAACCAGATCGACAACTCGAACTACTTCAACTAGGTCTAGCACTAGACGAGTTGTTCCTCCCAAAAAAACCAATCCTCCAAGAAGAGTCAATCAGCCAGCTGCTAAACCAAAACCGGCAGCACCTTCTACCCAGCGACCCTCAAATGATCCCTTTAAAATATTGAGATAAATAGTCCAATATAGTTTGTAAAATGAATAAAATATGCTATTTTTAAGTTTTAGTAAATTAATATTCAAATACAACCTATTAACATATTTAAATACATTTTAGATAGAGATATTCATATATTCATAAATTAGTTAGGTAATAAATTATGGCAAATAAAGACAGTGTACAAAAAAAGTTAGCTAAGGTTCGCGCGCCTAGAGTCCATCTAACGTATGACGTTGAAATAGGAGACTCTATTGAAACTAAAGAAATACCTTTTGTTGTGGGCGTAATGGGTGAGTTTTCCGGAGACTCAACTCAAGAACAACCCAGATTCAAAGACAAGAAATTTGTTGAAGTTGATTTAGATACCTTTGATGAAGTGATGTCTGGACTTGCACCACGAGCAACCTTTAGGGTAGCTAATGAATTGAGCGAGAAGCAAGGCGAGTTTGCTGTTGATCTGTCTTTCAATAGTATTGATGATTTTCGTCCAGAAGCTGTTGCCGACCAAGTCGAACCTCTTCGCCAGCTGGTCCAAGCCCGTGAACGTTTAGCCGATCTTAGAAATAAAATTTCAGCCAATGAAAAACTTGAAGATTTATTGGATGATGTGCTGAAAAATACTGAACAAGTTAAGAAAATGGCAGGAAATAATAATAAGGGTGAGGAATAGTTTATGAGTATGCAAAGCCTACAAAGTGTCTCAACACCTGAAGCCGATTATGATTTATTAGAGGACATTGTTAACCAGAGTAACATTGCTAAGTCTGAGGAAGAAAAAATACGTGCAAAGACTCAAATCTCTGAACTTGCAAATGAGGTCATGCAAGGTACCGTCACTATTTCAGAAAATTTAGCAGCTTCTATTGACGATCGTATTGCTCAAATTGATGCTTTAATTTCGAAGCAACTCAGTACTATTATGCATGCCCCAGAGTTTCAGAAACTTGAGTCGAGTTGGCGTGGTCTGCATTATCTATGTAGCCAGACACCATCTGAATCAATGCTAAAGATACGCATGTTAAATACTAATAAGAAAGAGCTTATAAAAGATTTCCAATCTTCTATAGATTTTGATCAAAGTACTTTATTTAAAAAGATATATGAAGAAGAGTTCGGTAGCTTTGGTGGTGAACCGTATGCCGCCTTAATTGGTGATTTCGAGTTCACTCGTCAAAACTCAGATATTTATTTGTTAGAGCAAATGTCACATGTGGCAGCTGCTGCCCATGCCCCATTTATATCTGCAGCATCATCTGAGATGTTTGGTTTAGACTCATTTACGCATATTGGTCGTCCCAGAGACTTATCTAAGATTTTTGAAACTGCAGAATATATCCGATGGCGTGCATTTAGAGAATCAGAGGATTCTCGTTACGTTGCTTTAACTGTTCCTAGGTTTTTAGGACGAATTCCTTACAACCCTAAGGAAGGCACTATCGTTGAAGGGTTTAATTTTGTAGAAGATGTTTCTGGCGCTGATCATAATGACTACTTATGGGTCAATGCCGCTTATGCTTTTGCTTCAAGATTAACAGCGGCTTTCTCGGATTATCGTTGGTGTGCAGCTATTCGCGGTGTGGAAGGTGGAGGCTTAGTAGAAGGCCTACCTGTACATACCTTCAAAACAGATCAGGGGGACTTGGCACTTAAATGTCCAACTGAGATATCCATAACAGATCGACGAGAAAAAGAGCTTAGTGATTTAGGGTTTATACCTTTAGTTCATTGTAAAAATACTAACTATGCCGCATTTTTTGGCGCACAGTCAACTCAAAAAGCTAAGACCTATCAAAACGATGACGCTAATGCGAATGCGGTATTGTCTACTCAATTACAATATATTATGGCAGTTTCACGCATTGCACATTACCTAAAAGCTATGATGCGCGATAAAGTAGGAAGCTTTTTAGCTTCAGGAAATGTTGAAACCTTTCTTAACGATTGGATTTCACGCTATGTGCTACTTGACGATGGTGCATCGCAAGAAGCAAAAGCACAGTATCCTTTACGTGAAGCGTCAGTAAAAGTTGTGGAAGTACCAGGTAAACCTGGTGTCTACAAGTCAGTGGTTTTTTTAAGACCACATTTTCAACTCGATGAGCTTTCTGTTTCTTTGCGATTGGTGACTCAACTACCGCAATCTAGTAACAGGTAGCTTATTTTTTCAATTAAAAACTTACTAAAGGTAATGGTATGAAAGATATTTATATTCAGTTTAGAGGTAAATACAAAATTGATGGCGAATCGCGCGATAGCGAGCATAGAGGATGGCTTGAAGTCAACACTTGGGAGCATTTGATTCGCCAACCTAAGTCAGCCACTGCAAGTAGCGTTGGCGGTCATACGTCAGAGCGTTGTGAGCACTCAGACATGACCTTCATGAAAGATTTAGACTCAACCAGTCCGAAACTTTGGGAAGCCTGTTCTGCTGGTTATACTTTTGATGAGATCCAAGTTGACTTCTATCGTGCTAATGGTGATAAGCGCGTTAAATATCTTGAAGTTAAATTGAAACACGCATTGATCTCTTTCGTCAATCCATCAGTACAAGAAGAAGGTGTACCGACTGAGCAGTTTGGTCTTAAGTATGCAGCTGTAGAATGGACTTACACACAGCAAGATATCGATGGTACTGCTAAAGGTGCTGTTACCAAGAAGTGGTCTCTTGCTAATAACACAGCCACTTATACCTCGTAGGGGTAAATATCGGTGTCTTTTAAATATTCACTCTGTATATAAAGAAAGGTTTATCATAGGCCTTTCTTTTTTTTAAAATTTTTATGTGATACTAAATCTACAAATTTACGTATCAAAGACGGCAAGTGCTAATGAGACAAACTGTAGGTTCAGCAAGCCTGTCAAAATAGGTTTTTTTTAGCGTTCATTTATAAAGTTGGTATAAGGCTTGAAAGATGGGACTAATGAATAATTTAAACAATAACAACATAGGCTTTAGGCCAAATTTATTTGAACAATTATTTGATGATAAGCCAAGCCTCATTGAAGATGAAAGAGTGGTTAAACGTTTAAATATAGAAGAATTAAAAGCATCTGTAGCCCGTGACTTGGAATACCTTTTGAACACACGATCTGTTATATCCAATAAACTCGATGAGTTTGCGTTAACCAAAGCCTCTATATTGAATTTTGGCATTTTAGATTTTGTTGGGCTCAGTAGCTCAAATCCTGCTGATTGTGATTATATCTGTCGTCAAATATCAAAAACTATTGAGCGTCAAGATTCTCGACTTAAAAACGTTAAAGTTAGCTTGGATATTGCGGCAGTCGAAGTTAATCAACTATGTTTTTCCATAGAGGCATTACTTAAAGTTTACCCTTCCCAAGAATTGGTTAGTTTTGATGCCTATTTTGAACCTAGCTCGCAACGATATGAAATTAAATAGTCCTATACCGAATCATCTGATATGTAAGAGATATTATGGACAGCCTATTACCCTATTTCGAACATGAATTAAGCTTATTTAATAAGCAATCAAAAGCCTTTGCGAAAAAATATCCCAAAATTGCAAATCGTCTTTTAATGGCTCAGGATACTGTAGATGACCCTCATATTGAACGGTTAATCCAAGCCTTTTCTCTTATCAGCGCAAGAATTAATAAAAAACTCGATGACTCTTATGCTGATTTTACAGAGTCATTGCTAGAAGTTATCTATCCAGATTACCTAAAGCCTTTCCCTTCTGTATCAATCGCTCAGTACAATTTAGGCGTTAAAGCCAGCTCATTGAGTCAACCTATCTTAGTGCCTCGTCATACCAGCTTTTCAACTCAAAAAATAAAAGGTACGGCATGTCAGTTTCAATCTTCGCAAGATGTCACCTTGTTTCCTCTTGATATTGAGGATGTTTCCTTTGAAATAGGTCAAGATATTTATGATGACAAATATGGCTATCTTAATGGCTGTATAAAGATGACATTTAAATCTCTTAATGAAGGATTTGATCTCAGTACCCTTAAAGAACATCCTCTCGATCTATATATTGATGAAGATGCCAGTCAAGGTGCCAGTTTATGGGATTTGTTGAGGTATGACGTTAAACATACGGTGATTAAAGGTATTAGACGGACAGAGGAGGGTTCACATAGTATCAATGGAACGCCTTTTAAATTATTAGGATTTGATATTGAGCAACAGCTATTACCTCAAGAAAATATTAGTAATGCTGCGTCAAACTTGTTAAAAGAGTATTTTTACTTTCCGCAAAAGTTTAATTTTTTACGCCTAGATCTCTCCATGTTGCCTTCAAGGTTTAAGTTTGATAGCAAAGGAATTGAGCTCAGTTGTTATTTTAAGTTTGATAAAAAGAATAGTATTAAACTCAAAAATTTGCAACAACTGGGTCGTAATAGTATCAAATTATTTTGCACGCCTGTAGTTAATCTTTTTTCGGTATCAGCAAAGCCCATTCAGGTCAATCATACTAAAGTTTATTATGACTTGGTGCCAGACACACATTCATTGCATCAATATGAGATATATAGTGTCAAAAAAGTTATTGAATCCAAACATGTCGATAGCCAATTGGTACAACGTCAATATCACCCTTTTTATGCCCTGAATCATTTTGAACAACAAGACAAAGGGCGTTATTACCATGTCAAACGTGATAAAGATATGGCAGAGTATCATCAGGGTTATGAATACCAGATTATGTTTGTTGAAAAGAATAGAGAGTCCCACGGTGGCACAGTAAGTATGAGTACCTCTCTGTTGTGTACAAATAGGGACCTACCTTCTCAGGTATTATTTGGCCAAAGTCGCGGAGATTTATTTGCAGAAGGGGCAACTGGATTTACCAGTTTGTCACTATTGCAACAGCCTAGTAAGACAGCCCGCTTTGACTATACTGGTGACGAACGTTGGCGATTAATATCGTTAATCAGTTTAAACTTTCTATCTTTAGCATCTCAAAATGCCGCTCTTATGAAAGAGCTGTTAACCCTTTATGATATCAAACAATCTGCTGCTAATAGGAAGTTAATTGAAGGGATTATAGCGGTAAATACTGGTGTGAAAGTCAGACGGATCCATCGTGATCCACAGCCTGGGTATGTGCGTGGTACTTTGATAGAAATTACTATTGATAGAAAAAAATTTGCTGAAGTGAGCATTCGTCAAGTCGCTCATTTGCTGTCCCGTGTATTTGGCTATCATGCTAGCTTGAATAGTTTTGTTGAGTTAGTTGTTATTGACGCAAGCACAAAAGAGGAGGTTCATAGATGTCAGCCACGAAGTGGTCTCAATCCTCTTATTTAAAAGAGCTTTTAAATCAACCTCAACGCTATGAGTTACTTCAAGCTGTTCGGTTAATACATCATGAGTCGCTACTGGGTAACCATCCCCTAAGAGTTAAGTATCGTGCTTCTTTGTCTCTCGCTTTTCCATTAGCAGAAATCGAATCAATGAAGCTGCTACCTCAAGAAGAGCTCAAAGGTGATTTAAACAATAATAATGATGTAGATTCTACGGGTTATAGTCATTGTGTTGAATTATATCCGTCAATTATCGGATTGACTGGTCCTATATCCGCATTACCGTCTTTATACACAGACTATTTGTCCTCTCGTGTGAATCATTCAAAAGATAAGGCTGCCCCTGAATTTTTGGATTTATTTAACCACCGCTTAACAGAGCTATATATAGATGCTAGCTGGTTCTACAACTTACCCCTTCAGTATGAGCTGAATACTAAGAAAGACAGATATCTACTAAGCTTACGTGCCCTTGCTCAACAGCCCAAAAAAGTCAACTCTATTGACAGTTTAATCGCCTATGCAGGCATGATCGTCCCTGGACGAGTGACATCTCATCAAATTTCCCATGTTTTATCAAATTTTTTGGGTATAAAGGTGGGTGTCGATGAATTTGTACCTGAATGGTTTGAATTACCTAGTGATGAGCAAACAGCAGTGGGTAAACAAAATGCTGGTCTTGGGGTATCCACATTTTGTGGCAGCCGAGTGGTGCAATATGATACTAAGATTAGAATAAAAATATTTCAATTGTCTGCTAATTATTACTTAAGATTGCTACCTAATGGAGATATGTACCAGCTAATTGTTGATTTTGTGCGTAAGTGGTGCGGGGTGATGCTAGCGGTTGAAGTGCAATTAGAGCTCGATAAAAAGTATATCAAAGCGACTTCATTAACTGAATCAAGTTTTGGTAGCTTGGGACGCGGCGGCTTTTTGATGTCAAAACCTGCAAAGCGGCACCATGACGATACTCGGTATTTATTGCCTATTTAAGAATGTGTCTCGTTCATTCGTTTTATAGATAACTGTTTGTCTTCTAGCGTAATGACGTGTTAATAGTTTTTAATAATATAAATTTGTTTGTTAAGAAGAGTTTCTTAAGTAAAATTGTTAGAATAATTAAAAGTAAAGAACTCATAAAAGGATATTGCATGAGCCAGTTAAAAGCAGTGATTACCCGTTTAAGCCCAAGTTGCCGTCAAAGCCTGCAACAAGCAGCACGATTATGCATCAATCTAGGCCATAAAGAGGTGGATGTTGTTCACCTAATATATGAATTATTAAATATCCCTCATAATGATGTGGACTATATTTTAAAATATACAAAAATTAATAAAAAAAACGTGTTACATAGCTTGGAAAACAATTTAGCTATTTTTGACAAAGCCAGTGGCTCAACGCCAGTATTTAGTGATCGCTTAATGACGCTTCTTGAAGAGGCATGGCAGGTAGCCAGTACGCAAGGTAACACTACTTCTGCAAAAATACAGATACGATCTGGTCATGTTTTATTAGTACTACTAAGCTTTAAAGAATATACCTCTTTATTAGATGAACTGCCCTCTGAATTTAAATATATTGACGTTATTGCTTTAAAAGAAGATTACGAAACTCTATGCGATGGCAGTACTGAGGCTCAGAACAATTTAAAACAAGAGCAAGGCAACCTAGATAGTTCTAGTTCTTATCACGATGAATCTCATAGTGAAGATGACGCTATCTCCGATAAGCTTGAAACTCCCGCTTTAGATAAATACACCCATGATTTAACAGCGAAAGCGAAGGATGATCAAATTGATCCTGTGATTGGCCGTGAATTTGAAATTCATCAGTTGATCGATATCCTTATAAGACGTCGACAAAATAATCCTATTTTGACAGGGGAGGCAGGTGTTGGTAAAACGGCTGTTGTAGAGGGGCTGGCACAAAAAATTGTAGCTGGCACCGTCCCTGACCAGCTAAAAGATGTGACTATTCGTAGCTTGGATCTAGGTCTATTACAAGCAGGGGCAAGTGTAAAAGGTGAGTTTGAAAATCGTCTTAAACAAGTTATTGAAGAGGTTCAAGCATCGACCAAACCGATTATATTGTTTATTGATGAAGCGCATACTATGATTGGTGCTGGCGGGCAAGCCGGTCAAAATGATGCTGCCAACTTATTAAAACCAGCATTAGCACGAGGTGAGTTGCGTACTATTGCAGCGACTACTTGGTCGGAATATAAAAAGTTTTTTGAAAAAGATGCGGCGCTTTCAAGACGCTTTCAAGTCGTCAAAGTTGAAGAGCCAGATATCGATACTGCGGTGGCCATGATTCGTGGTTTGAGTCAAAAAATGCAAGATCACTTTGATATTGTTATCCAAGATGATGCTTTATTGGCTGCGGTAGAGCTATCAGCCCGTTATATCAGCGATAGACAGTTACCTGATAAAGCCGTTAGTGTACTTGATACAGCCGCAGCTCGAGTGAGTCTGTCCAAGACCTCAATGCCAAATAAGCTAGATATGCTGCAAGCTAAAAAAACTCAATTAGAGCAGCATATTAGCAGCCTAGATCAGCAATTAGAGCGCACCGGAAATGTTGAAGATAAAGAAAAACTGAGTCAACAAATTGCAGTGTTGGATGAGCAACGTCAAGAAAATGATCAGACTATCGCAATAATGAGTGAGGCATGGGAGGAGCAGCGTCAACTAAGTCAGCAACTTAATGCGTTAAATAAGCAGCTAATAGGGGATCTTGATGCTAATAAGAGACTTGACGTTCAAGAAGAGTATCAAAATGTAGAGCAGGCGCTAAAGCAGGCACAATTATCTTACAATCTTGTTCACTCGGTGCTTGATCGTCAGGTTATTAAACAGATTATCGCTGATTGGACGGGTATACCGCTCAATGATATGGCAGGAGATGAAAAAAACAACATTCTACAGTTGGCAGATACTTTGCAGCAGCGTGTTGTTGGTCAAGATCACGCTATTGAAGCCATCGTCAAACGGATTCACACTGCTAAGGCAGGGCTTGATGATCCAAGCCGCCCTCAAGGAATATTTATGTTAGTTGGACCTAGTGGCGTGGGTAAAACTGAAACAGCATTAGCACTTTCAGAAGTGTTGTATGGTGGTGAGCGTAACCTTATTACTATTAACTTATCTGAATATCAAGAAGCGCACAGTGTCGCCTCACTTAAAGGGTCGCCACCAGGCTATGTCGGATATGGCGAGGGCGGAGTATTAACTGAAGCGGTGCGTCGACGTCCGTATAGTGTTTTATTACTCGATGAAGTTGAAAAAGCACATCCAGATGTATTAGACCTATTTTATCAAGTATTTGATAAAGGCGTTATGGAGGACTCTGAAGGGCGTATTATTGATTTTAAAAACACTATTATACTGCTCACCAGCAATGTGGGATCATCAACCATCATGCAGCAGTGTATCAATACTGACCCAGACAATACTGATTTTGAACTGCCTGATAGCGATACCTTAAAACAGGCAATCAATCCTCAGTTGTATAAAGCATTTAAACCCGCCTTTTTAGGACGGTTAACGGTATTACCGTATTATCCACTGACTGATGAAGCGCTTGCGTCCATTATTGGACTGAAGCTTGATAAGATTATTCATCGTATCCATGACAGCTATGATGTTGAGTGTGATATCAGTCCAGATGTCATTGAACTTATACTATCTCGCTGCTATGAGGTAGATTCAGGCGCCCGTAATGCAGATGCCATCATCAGTCATACGTTATTGCCACAACTGGCAAATGAGCTACTAAGCTATGATGAAAGCAAGCAGCTACTCACTAAAATAACCATTGATGTTGATGATCAAGATAATTTTGTTTATGTATTAGACACCAGCCCCATCGTACCACTTAATCAGATGGCGCAACAAAGTGATGACAGTAGTAAAACAGCGGACAGTTTGGCACAAACAGATACCCCAGCAGACCAGACACAGTCGGATCTAGGCGAGGTGGCAGATGATGAATAAACCACAATTAATGGACATCTCAAAGCTCATAGCGCCCATTGAAGGGACAGATGCAGGGGTAGGTGATGACTTAACTTTTGACCCCCGTATTGATGCTATTCTAGCTGCCCGCAGCGAAGACGATCCCTTACTCGCTCAAGGCGACTGGGTGACAGAGCTTAAAGTTGCCGATTGGGACTTTGTAAAAAATGAAAGTGCATCACTATTGGCGACGATTAGTAAAGACTTAAAGTTAGCATTATGGTATGTCGATGCCCTTGTACATACTGATCATCTCAGCGGCATTATCCATGGGATTGCTTTTCTTCAAGCGCTCAATGAGACCTATTGGACCAGCATGCATCCCTCTTTGGATGAAGAAGACAGTATGGATATTAGAGCGGGTCTTTATTCATGGTTTGTAAAAGCACTGACCGAGGATCTAAAGCAGCTGCCCTTATCTGATAATGATCATTATAGCTTTAATTATAATACTTACTTAAGTGCTCGTAATCATGATAAACAGCGCCAACAAGATCCTGATAGCCAGTCAGAAGGCTTAGCTTTAAGTGACTACCACCAAGCTATCCGAAATAGTAGCAGTAGCTGGCAACAACAGCTCATAGGTCAGTTACAAGAGATGATCGAGCTTTGGACAATCCTAACGGACCAGCTTAATGAACTTATGGGAGAGGACGCTCCTGTATTTGCTCCCGTCAGTGACATACTGACTACTCTAAATACCCATCTTAGTACGCTATTACCGCAAGCATACGAAGCTCAAGGACAACTTTCAGAAACTGATGAACAAAGCGATACCGAGTCAAACCCAGCCTCTATCGCTTCAAGTCCTCAGCAGCTAAGCCAGATAAGCCAAGTCGCAGACTTCAGCCCAAACAATCAAAACCACCAAGCCAACCGTCAGCAAGCCTTAAAGCTGCTAGGACAAATACAAACCTACTTTGCTGTTAACGAACCGCACAGTCCAGTCACCTTCCTATTAAAGCGTGCCATAGACTGGGCAGACATGCCGCTTGATGAATGGCTAACGCATGTTATAAAAAATCCAGACCAGCTGAGTGCCTTATCGGACATTATTGGTATAGAAAAACCACAAGATCCCAATCAGCAAAGTGAGGGCTATTAAACGATGGCTATCAAAGCTCACTCAAACAAAAATATCCATGAATTTTAAAAATATTAAAGGAAGCTGTTATGGTGTGGACGCAAACCAATCGTCATCTACAACTAAGCTCTGACAACCAAGACATAAACAGCAGTCTTATCAGCAGTGCCCACCTCTGCGAAAGCCTACTTGGTAGTAAGCTGCCTGATAGTGTCTGGGACATACCAGAACTCATGCCAACTATCAGCCACTATCCCAGTCCATATCATCATAATCAAACAGATCAAAGCTATCAAGCCCGTCAGATGAGCCTATATTGTGGCTACCGCTTCCAGCTTACCCTAATCCATGAAAACGCAAACCTTGACATTCAAGACTGGATAGGGCAGGGCATCACACTAACTTGGGGCACCCACAGCCATCAAATACAAACCCGTAACAGTATCATTACCGAAGCTGTATCTTTAGGCAGCAACCAAGGCATGGCCGCCTACCGCATCACCTGTGAACCCGCCCTAAGCCAACTTCGCCTAAACAGCCACAACCGCCGCCATCACCACTTAAGTCTAAGCGAGCTGATACAAGACATCTTTGCCCCCTATAGCTTTGACTACCAACTCGATGATGCCCTAAATGACATCCACATACAGCACAGCGTCCAATACAACCAAACCGATCTTGCCTACCTTACTTGGCAACTAAGTCTTTACGGTATCACAGGCTACTATCAGCACAGTGACGACAACCACACCCTGATACTCATACCACACGATAATGAAGCACTGCATCCTGACAGCAGTGACATCAGCAGCATCCTCAGCCAAAACCCAGCCAATCTTGCTGATACCCAAGACCGCATCACCGCCCTAATCCCGAACACAGCGCACCACATCACCCAAACCGACCTATACCGCTATGACAACCGCCTGACCGACCATTACACCGGTAGTCACCAAAGCGAACATAGCCACAAACAGTCAACCGCCCAGACCCGATTTATCCACAGTCATACGCGGCTAAATGATGACGGCATGAACCAGCTCGCCACCCGTATTCAGCAGTGGCATAGCCAAGAGGCCAATAGCGGGCTCATAGAAGGCAACATCCGTCACCTAAGCCTACCCAGCAGCCACTACATCAGTGGTAACCCGTACCAAACAGATCCCATTAGCATCAGCGCCATTCATCATCAGATTAACAACCATCTACCCATCAACTGGCTAGGTAGTACGCCCCTTGACCCCAACACCTTACAGCCATGCCTAGCCCAAGAAGACACAGGCAGTGATCAGGTGCATCACATCACCGCACTCTATCAGCCATATCCCCACAACCATCACATCCCCTATGGAGAAGCACTGCATCACCTAGGTCGACCGCACCCGAGTCTTACAGGTCTTATGAGTGCCAGTATCATCGCCGATGACACTCAAAGCATCAGCACCGACCGCAACCACAGAGCACACATCCGCTATCACTGGCAGACTGCAGATGACAGCCAAGACGATGCCCAGTGGATACCCATATCCAGCCACCTAGTGGCGGACCACATGGGACAAACCCACCCTCTGCGACATGGGCAACACGTCCTTGTTGACTTTATCGGCGGTGATATCACCCAGCCTATCATCATAGGCAGTACCCATAACGGACAAGGTAACGACAATGCTCAGCACAATCAAATTACCAGTGACACAGACTTTATTGATGCTACCAGCCCCGTCTGGTTTATCAACCCGACCCATGCCCACCCCATAGACGGCATCAAAACCCAAAGCATCGACACTAGCCGTACAGGGGATAGCAATAAAGACAGTGACATGAATGGCTACAATCAGCTTATGTTTGACCAGCACCCAAGCCATCCACAAAGTCAGCTATATAGCACCGCCCATCAAAGCAGCCTAACCCTTGGCGGCCTACACCAGCACACCGATCACAGCAGAGGCAGCGCTCGAGGACAAGGCATCAGCCTTGAGACTAAAGCGGCCGGCAATATCCAAGGCGCAAGTGGCATCCACATCACAAGCTATAGCGCAGACACTCACGCCCACATGAGTCATCACAGCCATAGTAAACTACAAACCGCCGACCAACAGCAACTGGCTTACAGTCAACTTGCTGAGCAGCATCAGCCGGTCGGAGTCGCCAATGACTCTAAAGACTCAGTAGAGAGCACTCCCTATGCAAGTATCAGCCAAGACACCAACAGCCAAGCACTAGAGTCTGGACAATGGGCACAGCCGCATATCCTAATAGACTCACAACACAACCTAGCCTTATTAACGGGTCAACACAGCCAACATACCAGTACTCAAAGCAGCCACAGCCATAGCACAGATAACACCTATTACCATAGTCAAACCCAGCTCAATCAAATCGTGGCAGGGGACATCCATTATTACAGCAATAAAGCCCAGACCCACACCGCCGCTCATGGTGATGTGACCTTACAAGCCCACACGGATCAAATGCGGCTAGACAGTGAACAAGTACTACGCATCCATAGCCGCGATGAGATAGAGATTATCGCCCCTGACACGCTCAGTCTAAAAGCGGCGGGTAGTGGTATTGAGATGAGTGGGGGTAATGTGACTCTAATTACGCCTGCTCAAGCAGGGTATAAAGCCAGTAAAGTGGATTGGGGCAGTGGGGGTGGGGGTTCATTTAATTCCCTCATGCTTATGCAAGATAAGTTACAAAAAGAAGACTTTAGGATGAACTTCGGTCCTGAGACTATTGATGAAAGTTTAAAACCTGAAGCAGATTGTCCTTGTAAAACAGGAGATGTGGTTGAAACCACTGCTGGCGCTCCTGTCAATGTATTACAAGGCTGCAAAGTATTATTTGGTAATGACGATTTGGATTATGCTGGAAAAGGGTATCTGCCGTTTGTCTTAAAGCGCATGTATAATAGTCAAAACAGCAATAAAGGCTGGTTCGGACAGGGCTGGACCATACAAGGTTATGAGCAGAAGCTTGAATTAGATAGTGATAATAACCGAATATATTTAATAGACAATACAGGTAGAAAGCTTGCATTTAATCTACCTAAACCTGGTGAGTCTGTCATTCAGCCTTATGCAGGTTTAACATTGTATAGATTGCCTAAAACTCGTCACTCGCAATCTATGAATATAAATAACAACCTTGAGAGCTTTGATTTCATTTTATATCAAGGTGTGCATTATCCTACTTCGGCAGACTATAACCTGTTTGAAGGTGCGAGCATGCAGTTTTCTCATATTTTTGCATCTAAAAGTTCTATACAAATATTGCCTTCCCAGCTAAGTACTCGGTACGGTCATCATATAAAGATTTATTATATGAGTAAAGAGAGTGCTACAGCGCATCTGCCAACCAATATAGAGGATTCTAGTAATAACCGATATGAGCTAAACTTTGAAATGATTGGCAACCAGCCTAGATTAACGCAACTGAATCAAGTTCATTCAGATCAGCCTAACATTGAGCTTGCTCGTTATAGTTACAGTGATGAGGGCGACCTTATAGCAGTACACCGATACAATCATCTCGTGCGACAGTTTGCCTATAATGATCACATTATGACATGGCAAAAAACGCCACGTGGGCTTGAAGTAAATTATCAATATGATCAAACCCTAAACGCTAAATCATCAAGAGTCGTCAAACAAACAATAAGCAATGGGCTTGATTATACTTTTGAATATAGTAATGGCGCTGCAAAAGATGGTACCAAATATAAAAGGACAATAGTCACTGAACAGCCAGAAAATTCTGATAGTCGTCAAAGTGAATACTTATACGATGATAGTTTTATATTAAAACAATATACAAGCCCATTAGGCCATGTCACCCGGATGACACATGACCATCTAGATCGACTGATAAAAGTGGAGGATGCAAACGGTGGTATTACCGAATATGAGTTCGAAGGTAGTCAGCTTACGAGTCAAAGGGTATTAATTTCAAAAGACTCAGAAACTAATCAAGCAGAATATAGAACAGTCCATTACAAATATGCTGGAAACATGCTTTTAGCAACTAAGGATGCCCTAGGTAATACGCGTAAGTTTGCCTATGATGATAAGGGGCAGCTGACTAAGATCACTGATCCACTTAACCAAAGCAAGGAGTTTAGATACGACAAGCATGGAAATTTAATAAAACAAATACTTGCCAATGGCAGTGAGTTCAATTTTGAATTTGATGAATTTGGTAACCTAATCAGCCAAACAGACTGTAGTGGTTATAAAACTAGCTACCAATATGATAATATGCTGCGCTTACAACACGTCGTAGACGCTGAGGGGAGTACGATCTCTTATCACTATGATGATAGCAAGCCATGGATTGATTCGCTTGTAAATCGTATAGAATATCCTGATGGCAACTCCATTGTCATGCAGTACGATGAATATGGTCAACTGATCCATAAAGAAGATGAGAGATTAGCTACTAAAACCTCTACCCAATACGACATAGACGGATTAGTATTGCAACAGACAGATACACTTGGAAATAATATCACATACAGCTATGATACCTATCGCCGCCTGAGCAAACTCAATAATCAAAATGACGAAGTGTGGGTATTTAAATATGATAAAGGTGATCGTTTAATAAGTGAAATTCGTTTCGATAACTATCAAAGTCAGTATCAATATGATCCACTTGGCAATTTAATACACCAGATCGATAACCCGCATCTGCCCACTGACAAACAGCGTCACTTAAGCTATCAGCGTGACCTAGCTGGTCAAATCAAAGTACAGGAGAGTAAAGACTCGTCACAAAAGATTCGTACCGAATATACATTTAATAAAGCGGGTCAATTATTAACAGCTACCAACTCTCAAAGCACTATAGAATTTGAATACGACGCTAATAATCAGCTTATTAAAGAAACACAAATCAACACACATAATGGAATCAATCAACCACAATCCTTAGTTCTACAGCATCAATACGATGACATTGGTAACCGCATAGCCACCACCTTACCTGATGGTAAAGTCATCAAACAACTGCATTACGGCTCTGGTCATTTATTTAATCAAAGTCTATTTGATCCCACCACCGAGCAGAATATCGAACTACGTCATAGTGAACGAAATAGACTGCACCTTGAAGTATCAAGACAACAAGGAAACTTACACAGCGTCTTTGATATTGATCCTATGGGGAGATTAAGAAAACAACACAGCAGTAAAGATGAACATATAGTAATCAGCCGTCAATATCAATATGATCCATTAGGACAGCTAACAGACATCCAAGGTCATACCTTGCTCACAGGTATGAATGACACATCCGATCAGTATACACGTCGTCATCAGTATCAATATGACGCACTAGGCCGTCTTACCGATCACATACTAGGGAGCCAAAACAGCAGTATCGTAGAACAGTTTGCCTTTGACGCCACAGGTAACCGAGTGTCTGCTAAAGACACTGCTACATCTGCCAATCAAAACAATCCTACTCAATTCAGCATTAAAGGTAGACCTACCGAACTGATTAGCGATGGTAAACTCATACGCTACCGTTATGATGAACATGGCAGAGTCGTACATAAACTAATCACAGCCGATAAAACTCAATTAGCGAATCATCAATCAAACAATAGCCTGGTTCAGTTTAGAAAAGAACTAAACTTTAGCTACAACCCTAATAACGAGTTGATCAAAACAGAGCTTATACATCATAAAGGTAGCGATACTACCACAACCATTACGCATTACTATTATGATGCCTTTGGACGGCGTATTCACAAACAAAGTAACATCAACCAAAAAGATAGTATTCAAAGTAACGCTACTCATGTGCTCTGGGATGGTGACAAAGCGATCCAAGAATATACTGATGATCAAGTGTTCACTACCATATACGATCAAAACAGCTTTGCACCTATTGCTAGAGCAGTGTGGTTAAAAGATGATGATAATCAAAGCATACAGGTGTACTACTATCATAATGATCATCTCGGCACGCCTAATGAGTTAACCAATGAAAATGGTGAGGTGGTTTGGTTGGCTGACTATGAGTCGTGGGGTGAGATTTATAAAGAAAAGTATATTACGCAAAATATAGGCGAATTAGAGATCGCTTCAAATCAACTACAGCCGATACGTTTCCAAGGACAGAGCTTTGATAGTGAAACAGGGCTACATTACAATCGTTATCGCTATTATGATAATGATATGGGAATGTTTATCTCAAGAGAT
>NZ_JBXYJH010000021.1:0-16465 GCF_057396215.1 Psychrobacter sp. CX18
TAACACTCGACCGACATAACTCATCATATAACTTTGAAATGCGAATGGCTCATTAATATCTCCTCTTATGGCTAGGCGATAAATAGGCTCAAATGCTTCTAAGACTGGTTTAATCATTCTTGTATTAAATTCAATTGATTTTTTAATATCCTCTTCTGTCCATTCTGGACGATGTATTGCAACAACTCTTTCAATTTTCTCTCTCGATTTCCAATTAATAAGAGCTTGCTTAAATTCAATCGCTGCTTGTTTGATTTCTTCTTTGTCCATTTTAAATTGCGTCATTTTACTTTACCTTTATGATGTCATTGGTTTCTACTGGTTCTGCCCATAATTTACGGTTAGGCACTATGGTTTGGGTGGCATTACCCACATTGGTCACTCCAGAAGCGTTAGTCGTTGATGCTATGGATGATTGATACACTCTTGGTGCTTCGCCTGCTTTGGGTTGCATGACAAATACTTTAAAGCTGTTAGCCTGATTGCCTTCAGGTAGTCCTAAGATATCATTGGCTCTATCAGGGTGGGCTTTGACCAAATCATATTGAGCTTGATCTATCCAATAACCAGTATTAGGGCTTGGATTTGGATAATCACAGTGGCAGTTGCTTTACCGTGTTTATCCAGTAACTTCATTCCTGCTTCTAGGATAGAAGCCTTACGCCAACACTAGCCGTCTATCCATAATGGGTGTTCTTAAGTAGTTAAAAAAAATTATATAAACAAAAAAGCTACAACATTACTATATGTCCTAGCTTTTGAGAAATAGAAACATTGAAAAGTCAATTCATTACTTTAGAAAAGTCCGATTAATCTCTTCACCTGTAATAACCTCATCAGTTTCTTCATAATCTTCAGGTTTATCATAATCATATTCAATCTCAAACTTTCCATCAGGATATAGAGTAAAAGTCAGGCCCCATATTCTATCACCGGTTAACTCCAACATCTTATCTCTCAACTCAACAATAAGTTTCATTAAAGCTTTAATATCTATTAATTTAACAGATTTATAAGAATCAATATTATTAATACTAGATAATAAAGTCATTGAACTTAAGTCTGAACCCAGAATGTAAGTAAAATAACGAATATAATCGTATTCCTGTTTTTCATACTTTATCAATATACTACCAATATTATGGTATATATCGCTAAATTCATCTTTCAAAACTTTTCTCCTTATTATTGTGTAAAAGTATATACCGTTATAGTTCCACCTGAACTTATCTTCACACTAAAAAAATGAGGTCTTTTAGAACTACTATTTGGATAATCCATTTCAATTTTTATAGAAACTTTTTTACCAGCCTCAAGCTCTCCTCTAGCAAAGTTCTCCATAGCCTTCCACTTTCAACGATTCAATGCACTGGCTTGTGGAACCATATTTATTCTATCACCTGCACCGCCTAATGAACTTGAAATTAAATGACCACCATGATCTCCAGTTGCATTCTCGTCATTATTAAACCTTATCTCATTCAATTTAATTTATGGATTAACCTTATAGAAAATCCCTTATTTAAAAAGCCATCATTTAAATGATGGCTTTCAAACTATTAAAAGGGCATGTAATCACAATATAGACTCTTGGGATTCATATCAAATTCTTCAGAATCGAAGACAATTTTTCTTTTATCATTATCAATACACCAAAAGGTGTAATCGCTATAGGTGAAGGAGGCACCCTTATCTACATCCTTTATAGGGACGTAAATTTTAGTATTAAACTTTCTTGAAACCTCCTTTAACGCAATGATTACTTCTATAGGCATAACTTCAAAATCAGTCATAATATCTAACATTACTCTAATTTTTACATCTTCAAAATCATATATGCCATCTGTTTTTAAATACCCAACCGTCAACCATATCTCAAACTTGTCATTATCATTATTAAAGCAGTGCTCTATGGTTTCATCCTCACTTTCGATATGAATATTACATGTCGGAAATTTTTCTATCAGCAACTTTTCAAAGTCATTAATATTCATCTCTTTTTCAAAATCAATATTATAGTACCCATATAGTTTATCTTGTTGCATTGTATACCTCTACAGCTCTATTAAAGTCATTTTCATTGAAATCTTTACGTATAGATAAATTCTTACGTACCTGTTCAATACTTCCATTATTTCTTACAATTTCCTGTAAGTTTTTATATTCTCCTCGCGATAATCGAAAAAACTCATTTGGATTACGTGAGGATACAGGTATCAGTTTGTTTGATTTATTATTGTTTCCTTGTGCATGCGTTTGATATGTTCTGCCATTAATTTCAATTTGCATTTCACCATTTGGCCCCCTTAATGGCTGACCGCTGCCTAATCTGATAAGTAAAGCATCGAACTCCATATTGACCCGTCCGCTAACAACTGTATTTACATCTCCAGCCCTGACATTCTTACCACCTATACTATCTATTTTGTGCCTAGTATTAGGAGAGCTAACATTAGGCCGTATCGGCTTCCACAAAGTCTCAAGTACGTCTGATGAAGAATTGAGTCCTTCTACATTATTTGTAGATGATGTCCTAGGCTGGACAGGCTGGAGAGGACGTAGAGCTGTTTCCCGCTGAAATTCCCGATAAGCAGTTTGAAAATTAGGATATGTTCTGTTTGAAGATTGTAGGAATCTACTAAATGCTTGATATTCTAGCGCCTCAGCTTGGCTAATTTGATTATTAGGACGTATTGTCGGAATGCCATTGAAATTTGGAAGGTATCTGCGTATTGCTCTTGTTTCTAAAGCAATAATGTCTCGCCTAATCTGTTGTTGCGGATTTATAACTCGTCCTCTGCGATTCTCCTCAAACACATCCCCAGCCTCCTGCTGAGTCTCTAACCGCTCCTTATTTTCAGCCAGCATCTCCTGTTGCTCTTGAGCGGTATTGGCATTATTAATCGCAGTCGTGTCAATACTGTCCTTCGCCTCAGCGATATCACCACTATTTGCCCATTTACCTACGTTATAAGCTATCTCACCTAAATTACCTATTTTTGAGGCGGACGCCTCACCCATACCATTGCTATGTGCTATCTCTTCGTTTAATACATTAATCGTGCTTGGTGCATCTACTATTGGCTCTACTTGACCATTGGCAACTGTGACGCCATCGCTTCTATCAAGCGCACCCCTATCCAGATAAATATCTAGTTGTGTGGTTTCATTGGCTGAATCTAAGGCGGCTTATTTGATATAATACAAAAATAAATAGCAATGGAATCAAACTTCATCTAATTTTATGCTAAATGCTGTATAGCCATCTTCAATATCCTGTTCAATTAATTCTAAGGCGATTCGGTTATTCCTTCGTGCTTCCTCAACTGTATTAACTGAATTGATTCCAGCATAGCTATTTACCCAACCATCTCGAGGTTCATATCTTTTATGCCCATCTTCCTCATGTAATATACCTCCTTCATACTGTTTGATATAAAAATTAAAATCTGCAGCTATATGACAGACTTCCAAAGCAGCGGTTATAGTTAAATAGTGAGGTCTAGTTTCTTGAAAACGGTTTTGAATATATGCTTTACCATTATCAAACCAAGATGGTTCTTTATTATTTTCGTTTTTAAACATAGGAGTCATAATACTTTTACCTTATTTCCATTGAATGCGGCTATCTGGAACCCAGTTTGGATCGTTTTTATCAGAGATATGCACCACCTCTCCTGTGACATCGTTAATTACAACATGGCCTCCATCCTTTGTACCATAAACACTTGCAGGATCATCACGACCCTTACCATCTGGAGTTTTATTAGGGCTCCTCTTATCAACAGATGAGCCTGAAGGTTCATTATTTTCAATCAAATCTTTAATCTCATCTTCTGTCCAGCCCCTTGGCTCAACCTGATCTTTAACCTTATCATCAATTGTTATATCTTTATCAGACGAAAATATTCCTCCTATTTTTGAACCAGTCATTAACACACTAAATATAACGACTGATCTGACTGCATTGTTAGCTTTTACTGCACTCTCTACAACTCCTTCAGCACAATCTGAATTAGCACATGCTACACCACCTGCAGTAGCCGCACCAGCAGCTGCAGCTCCTTCAGCGCCAAGTATGATAGGTACTACACTATTCTGAAGCGAGTCTTTAGTTTGTAGCTTTTTAAGCTCATTATCAAAGATTACTTGCTCTTCTGGTGTTAAGGTAGCTCTTACTTCTTCGATTTTCTTAAAAATTAAAAGAGTATTATAGACATTTTCACTAGTCTCATAACCTAAAGCAATTGCATCTTCTACATTGCTTCCTATTGTTTCAATGTTATCTAATAGCTCCTTCTGCTCATCGATAATCTCATCTCGACCCGCCTTGGTAAACACCCTTGCATCAATATTGGCATCAACATCAAGCCCTGCGGTTTGCTGATCTTTGATGATGATTTCGGTATTGAGTGCATCACGGTTGACACCCGCTAGGCTATCTTTGCCTGTGATTGCATCACTGGTAACGATAGCACCTTCGCCTACGGTCGCCAGCGTTTTACTTTCAAACTCATTGGCATTATTGCCAACTTGTATGCCAAGGTTGTTAATGCTTTGACCTTGTTTCCCTGTACCTACCCCAATACTTCCTCCAATGCTACGTTGCTCATTAGTATCAGTGTTGGTGATATCTTGGGTCGTTAAGGTGTCGGTGGTGAAGTTAAGTGTGCCATTGCTTTGGTTGCCATCGCTATCAGTTTGGATATTGGCGATGATACCGCCTATGTTGGTGGTGTCGCCTACTGTGATAGATTGCTTGTTACCTCTATCGATGATGCCGCTTTGTTCACTGGCTATGCTGCTTTGTGAGCTGCCTTTTGCTTTGTTGGCCCCTAGACTGCCCCCTGTCGGTATTGGTGTGCCTGTGGCTATGTTAGCATTTATGCCGATATTGGCACCTTTGCTGTTGTTACTGCTTTCACTGGTGTTTTGTACGGTTTCAATGTGAAGTTTATTTGTGGTATAGCTACCTTCACTTTCGCCACTTATGTCAATACGGCCGCCATTTAAGGTGGTGGTATCGGCATGACCCTTTAGGCTACCAACATTAAGATTAGTATTGGTTTGGGTGGTGCTAAGACTTTGGGAGTCGCTCTTTTGGGTGCTTAATCCTAAGCTTACGTTGCCTGCGGTGTTGATGCTGGCGGTTTGGGCGTTGGTTTTGCTGTTGCTGTTGGTGGTTGTGGTGTTGGTGCCTGATGTTAGGGTAAGATTGTTTAGGTTATCGATGTTAAGAGTACCAAGGTTGGCTGTACCACCAATCATGGTAAAGTCATCGCCGACAAAGGTGGCGTTGGCTGCATTTAGTTCGGTGCCTTGCCATGTGCCTACGCTTTGGGTGTCTGTGCTGGTGGTTTTACTATGTTCGCCTGAAAGATCTGCTGTAAAGCCACCTGAAAGGCTGGAGCCCGCTGCTGCGGTTGCTGTACTGCCTAGGTTAATTTGTGCATTAGCTAGATTGACCGTTGCCGCAGCTAGGTTGATTTCATAGTCTTTGATGGCATCTTGACTAAGCTCGCCGCGAGCGGCTCTGTCTTTGGCATCCCTAAGCTCATTTTTGGCAGCGGCTAGTGCGGATGTGGCTTCTTTGACTTGTTCAGCAGCTTTAACAGCATCTACTGCTATATGACGCACTTCGGCACTGACGCGGGTGGTGTCTGTTGTGTTCTCATTAGTGGTGGTTTGGGTGTTTTGTATACCATCTAAGACGGTGGTTTTAGCACCTAAGACGAGATTACCTGTTTCAGTGTTGGCATTAAGTTTAGCAGCAGTGGTGGTAAGGCTACCATCCGTCATACCGCCAAGTACAGTGATGTTATCGCTGTTTATTTCTACGCCTTGATTAGTGCCTGATGTTATGGTGGTGCTATCTTCGATATCAGTTCTGACAATTGCGCCAAGCTGTAGGCTGTCATCAGTGAATTTCATGCCTTCACCGCCCACTATTTCTTCTTGGTCATAGTTCTGAGTTTTGCTGGCGGTAGTTGCGACCCCTAGATTGATATCATTGCCTAATATAACAGTTTGACCACCTTCGGCAGTGCTGTTAATTTGCGTACCTTTGGCGTTAACGGTGTTGCCACCTATTAAAACATTGTTGCCTTCTAGAGTGCTGACTTCTTCACTGGTGATGGTGGTGTCATGACCGCTACTTTTACTCACGGTGATACCATCAGTGATACCTAGTGCGCCGCCTACGGCACCTGCTACTTGCATGAAGCCTTTGACGATACCTTTATAGCCTTTTTGTTTTTGTTTCCATTCTCGGTTTTCAAGCTCTATGAAGACCTATGACATTAAAGAGGATAAACGCAATTGTACAAAGTTTTTATTTGCGCCCCAGTCTATCGACATAAGTGATGATGTTAGGCAACCTATGCTTACCTTAAAGTTGCTGTACAAAGTTTTTTGCTTCTGTTGTATTAATGCCGATACTAGTCACATAAAGCGGATGCTTGCTAATACCTCGCCATACCGCATAAGTGTCACTAATATCTTTAAACTGATTTTTGGCGATACCGATAACAGGCTTTTTTGTTTGTAGGTTATCATAAAGATATTTGCCTAATCCTGCTTGCTCTTTGCCATCTAAGAAAACATAGCCATCAATGATAATGACATCGAATGGCTCATGTGTTTGGTTGATTTGATTAATTAAGGCGAGCAGACAGGGCATTTCTCGCTTATAGAACTGTCCTGACTCATAAGGGGCGACGTCATTTACGATAACAATATGTTCGCTTAGTATGCTATTTGACTCGACACCTTGAAAACGTATTCCTGATACTTTCGCTGTCTCGGTTTGCGTTGTAAGGTCGGTTTGATAGTGGACGTCTAGGATTAGATAAATCAATGGAATTCCTTTAGATGAGTTTAAGCTCAGTAATTGGTCATAAACAACATCGTCTATTTTTTTAATCAGACAATACTCTTTTAACTAGGGCGTGTCCCTAATTGGATTATGAGACTAAAAATGAGATAGATTTTTGTCAAACACGGATGATTTCGAAGATAATATGCATATATTAGCTAGAAGTTAGACACAGTTTGGCGAAAATATAGCCATTTTTAGTCCATAACTCATGTAATTTGCAAATAGGGACACGCCCTAATATTAGACTGACCTTATTTTGAAGTTAGTAAGACCTTACTTTAAGGTTAGTAACAGTCGCTTTAAGCTTTTCTTTTGTTTCTAACGAACTACCTCCCATAAGAATTATTTCTGTTAATGAACCAAACACCTGCTTGTTATTAAAGATACTAAAATTTGCCAATCCATCTAGCCCATCTAACCCATTGATTAATAATTTTTTAATATCCTGAAAACTATCATTATTTGACCATATCTCAAATAGCTCATTGATAATATTTTTATCGAATCCTAATATCATAAATTCATCAAAAGTAAAAGTTTGATAACTATCGATCATCTTATATACGTCAGGTAAAGGTATTGGACAACTTGTATAGGGTTTGTCTTGTAAAACGCTTTTAGTCGCAGAGAATTCTCCAATATTTTTAGTAACTGGATTATATTTTATTCTAATCTGCTCTACTTCTTCCATGTTTCGCCAATCTACATAAGAAAAAAATACCTCATCTACTCTAAACCCATCATAACTATATGTTAATCCGTCAGGTTTATAAAATAATTCAAAACTTACTGGTAAAAGACTGTCTGTATTCCAAGTTATATGATTCCCAGAATAACCATCATCGGTGATATAGTTTTCATACAGACATTTTCCCTCTACAAAGTCATACACCATTCCCGCATATGACTTATCCTGATAACACAATCGTACATCATTCCAACAGTCTGGCAACTGATCATAATGACAGTCTGGACTATGTATAGCTGACTGATCAACCTGCATTATTGAAGGCGGACTTTCTATACATAGAGATATATATGGTTCAGTAATAGTACCGTTATGAACGATAAAGGGCGCTATTTGACTGTCTTCTTTATCAAAAAAGATAACCCCTGTAAATAGCATACCTTGGTAATACCATTTATTATCTACTTGGGTTAGTAACGTTGATTTGAGTCTGAGCATGTTATTCATATTATTCTTCCCTAACAAAACCATTCACACTATCAGCTGGATTGACTCTACCTTTATTATCTTTCCATCTTCTACGTAATTTACCGCCATCATTATATGTAATAGGCTTATAAACGCCTTATGCAGCTTTTAATATTGGTACTGTTTATTCAGACCTAAAAAAGCTGGGCTTCTAGCCCAGCCTTGTCTGCTAGTCGCCTCTTTTTATTAGAGGATTTTTGAGTAGTGTATCTCCATACTCTAAAGGAATTCTACCCCAAATTATTTGCATAATATGATTAAAGCGATCTATACATTCATATCCCTCATCCTCATTGAAGTTTTTTAATTTTAAACTACTTGCTTCCCAGTAACTTGAAGGCAGTTTCTGATTTTCTATTACAACGTTTATACCACGACTTAAATAATGTAGATTTGCTGCAAGCTCTCTGTGTAATACCTTAGTTTCACCTAAACTACTAGCCAATTTAATAAGATAATATTCCAAACTCCAATATTTCTCGACTTTCCAAATACGCTCTTCATGTAATGCATGGTAAAAAGAGTTTTCATTCCAAAATATTTCTTCGCACTCTTTGTATTCATTTATATGCATCGTTAGTCTCCTATTTTAGCCATGTTAGCGTCATAAGTTCCATTACGCGTCTGCTTACTACCTAAACCTTCTACGGAATTTGCTTGCTTCCAAACCCCTCCATTGTGAGCACCTTTGCCGTCTCCACTTCCTATATCACGAGAAATAACTTTTCCTGTTTTTGGATTTAAAAAAGCAGCTGGACCACCTCGACGAGTAATTTTTTTTGTATAGCCCATACTCTTAGCCGCTTCAAACGCTTGCCCATCAGTCTCATAGTATACCCTCCCTGGTACAGCTCTAGCACCGTCTCGATTCGGAAAGGGGTTATATGAACTAGCTCTTTGCTGAGCCTTAACATCATCAGGCGCATAAGTTTTAGGATTATACCAGCGTCCATCAAGACCTTGATAAGCGGTAACTCTATCTCCTGTTTGTGGATCAGTAAATGTATGATAAGGACGACCATCTGGTGTTGTTTTACCCGTAGGCGTTGCATCATCAGGAATGCTTGTCCAACAGTCTTTATTATGAACCCAAATACCATCAAGCCCACCTAAACCACGGATAAAGAAGGTGTGATCTATATTAACCTCTAAGTTATAACTATCAAGCGGTACTTGTTCTACCACTACTTTAGTGATGGTTTGCCAGTCACCGTCGTCATCTAAGACTCGATAACCCACTTCTAAATCAGAGGCATTAATCCAGTAAGCGTTTTGGATGTTGCCTAGGTAATCTTTCTCGAGAGACGGCTTTGCAGGCGTTAAGTCATTTCCATATTGGGCAAAGTAAGGGTGCAGACTGTCCGATACGATGGTTTGGCTATTACCGTTGGCATCTGTAATGGTCACATAGGCAGTATCAGGGTCGATACTATTCATGGTCTGTAGGACTTTATTAAAGCTCATCAGTCCTGTTATTTGATTGCGTGACCAGACCATGTCGCCTATTTGTACTTGCTCAATAGGCTTGTAGCCATTTATGGTCATGACTTCCATGTCACCACGAAATGAGCAGTCAATAGCTCGTAGGGCTGTAGGGGGATTATCTACACGAGTTGCACCACCCCCACCATTAGAAGGATAAGTAGAGTTGCTTGTTGGTCTATAACTATTATCAGCAGATGGTGTACTCACATAATTATCGATACTTTGTTTTTGATCTGAAGAAAATTGATTACCCCGACTATCTACAAAAATAGGAAAAAAGCTATTGCCATCACTTCCGTAACCATTAGGCCATAGTATATGACCCTCTTGATTGATAATAGTCGTATTATCAATTTTTCTACCTCCTAAGTAAGGTACAAAAATCTCTGAAGGATTATATTTTTCATAACCTGTGGGTATTACAATTGGTGGTAGTGCACTGACTGAATTAGTCGCTTTATCCTTCACTAATACATCGGCTCCTTGAATATAAAGCTCATATTGGCCGCCCCTATTAGTAGTTCCTTGTATGGGAACCATTTGTCCATTCTCAGATTTGTAGTCTGCAGCAGTTATTAGACCTGAGTTTCGAGGTGATGTTATATGGTTAGAGGGTATAGTGTTATTTAAATTGTTATAAGAGCTTCGGTTATTTTGAGGTATGACATCACTTGACTGATTACTAGAACCTTTTAAACCTTGTTCTTCTATTAACAAAGCCAATTCATTGCTATTATAATCTAAATTACTTTTCTCAATAGCAATATAGTTCTGTTGTTTCTTAGCATTATCTATTATTTGATCATATCGATTAAGTCGAGTTGCCGTTTCTGCCTCATAATTGCTGTTAAATTTATCTGTATTATTATTATATTCAGTAGCTGATTTTAAGTCTTTACTATTAACACCATTTACATTCGGTTGTTTGTATGTAGTTAGTGGATTGCTATCTGATCCGCTATCATTTCGTTTATTAGGAAAATTTAAATCTATGTCATTAATGATGTCTCCAGCTTTATTTACTGTCTTTTTGGCAGTTATTCCAATACCACTACTAGTGAGTCCTAATATAGCCTCAAATGCTATAGTCGTTTCTGCTTGTCCTGCTAAATAGAAGTCGTCATTGGTCGTTCCTAGCAAATCTGCATAAGCAATATCTTTTGCCAAACCAGCATATTCTACAGGAAGGTTTGCAAGCGCTTGGGCAATTTGTTTTGTTACTCCAATAGGGTCTTGTAAAGCCGCATAGTATAAATCTTTAATATCTTGCGGCATATTAGCTATATCTTGGCCTAATTTCTTAAGTGCAGCTTGTGATCCTGCATAGTATGCCGCCTCTTGTGACTTACCCATATTGTAATATGCTTGTCTTGCATCATTATTCACAAATCTAAGAAGATTAATATCCTGTCTTAATGATGTCATATCATAATCAAAACTATCTGGATCCTCCTTAATAGCTTTAGCTAATACAGCATCATTTGACTCAAGCAACTCTTTGTTTTCAACTTGCGTTACCGCATCTTTACCATCTCCAAGCAGGGCTCTATACTCGCCAATCTTATCTTGATTAGCATCCATACTAGCTGATACATTCAAGTCTGCTGCTATTCCTGCTAAGTCAGCTAACCATTCGTCTTCTACGCCATAGTCATGACTCACCTCATGACCCACAACCTTAATTACATCAGAACGATTTTCAAGCGCACTATCTATTGCTAGGATTTGGGTATTGGTAGCGCCTCTTGCCTGTAGCTTTTGAGTTAGTGTGGTAATTATGACATCAGTACTTAACCCTGTGCTATCTACAAGTACTTGGATTGCTTCTTGGCTATTAAGCAGCGCATCATAATTACCTTCTTTGTAAGCCTGTATAACCGCACCTACATTAGGGTTATTAGCGACAACGGCAGCCATCCTTGCTGGAACTTTCGCACTATTAATAGCTTGAGATACACTCTGGTCACCTTGGACAAAGCTACCTACTGTTGCCACTGCTTGAAGTCCCGATGACGCGGTTATTTTACCGATAGTCTTAACATTCTTCCCAAGCTCCTTCTGCTCATCGATAATCTCATCTCGACCCGCCTCAGTAAACACTCTCGCATCAATATTGGCATCGACATCAAGCCCTGCGGTTTGTTGATCTTTAATGATAATTTCGGTATTGAGTGCATCACGGTTGACACCCGCTAGGCTATCTTTGCCTGTTATCGCATCACTGGTGACGATAGCGCCTTCGCCTACGGTCGCCAGCGTTTTACTTTCAAACTCATTGGCATTATTGCCAACTTGTATGCCTACATTGTTAATGCTTTGACCTTGTTTCCCTGTACCTACGCCTATACTACCGCCTAGGTTGCGCTGATCATTGATGGCAGTGTTGGTGATATCTTGGGTCGTTAAGGTGTCGGTAGTGAAGTTAAGTGTGCCATTGCTTTGGTTGCCATCGCTATCAGTTTGGATATTGGCGATGATACCGCCTATGTTGGTGGTATCGCCTACTGTGAAGGATTGCTTGTTACCTCTATCGATGATGCCGCTTTGTTCACTGGCTATGCTGCTTTGTGAGCTGCCTTTTGCTTTATTGGCCCCTAGACTGCCCCCTGTCGGTATAGGAGTGCCTGTGGTTATGTTGGCATTGATACCGATATTAGCTCCTGAGCTGTTGTTACTGCTTTCACTGGTGTTTTGTACGGTTTCAATGTGAAGTTTATTTGTGGTATAGCTACCTTCACTTGCGCCACTTATGTCAATACGTCCGCCATTTAAGGTGGTGGTATCGGCATGACCCTTTAGGCTACCAACATTAAGATTAGTATTGGTTTGGGTGGTGCTACGACTTTGGGAGTCGCTCTTTTGGGTGCTTAATCCTAAGCTTACGTTGCCTGCGGTGTTGATGCTGGCGGTTTGGGCGTTGGTTTTGCTGTTGCTGCTGGTGGTTGTGGTGTTGGTGCCTGATGTTAGGGTAAGATTGTTTAGGTTATCGATGTTAAGAGTACCAAGGTTGGCTGTACCACCAATCATGGTAGCTTCATTCTTACTTCAAGATTAGAGGCTTTAAGCCAACCTTGTCCGTCAATCCAGAACGGATGCTCTTCGGTGGTGCTGAAGATTATAAATAAAGACGACAATATAAAATATATCTTCGCCTCTTTTCTTGTCTAATTTAAATCGTCTTGATCTTGATAGCTTTTATTCAAGTAATAAAAGGATCTTCATCATAAGGTTCTTTAACAAAACCAAACCCAGTTAACCCTGCATCAATCACTCTTTGTTTAAATTCGTCTGTTACATAAATACTTGTCGCACTATCAGGTAACACAAACATACAGTTATCACCTATCTCATCTTCTCGAAAAACCCATTTAGTCATACTTCCGAAATAACCTTTTCCTGCATTTTTACCAGAAGTTTGTATCTTGCCTTTTGATTGCTGACGGTCAATAGCATCAATCACTGTGTTCACCACCACCATGTAATAGGGAGTGTCTGGTTTGTCTTCTAATTTAACAGGGTATAGCGTGGCATGTTTTCGCCAAATATCCGACAGCGCATCCACCGCTTTTTGACTGATTAATTTTTTAACCCCTGATGAAACACAATCACTAATGATTTTGTTTTTTGTCTGTCCATCTGCTATATATTGTACCAATAGAGGCGTTCTCCATTCTGATAGTGGTGGTAGTGGGTCTCCTAAAATGGGGCTATCCCATCTGATAGCACTTTTATCCGACTCCTCTTTTCCACCATAATCTGCATATTTCATGTCTGGGTTAAACCATTTATATATCATATAAATTTCCTACTATTTATTTAAATATTATTGCGAACGTCTATTTAATGGGGTGTAAGTATTATCTAATAATTGATTTCTAATGCTTTGTAATTCTTTGATAGCTTCTTGTTTAGATGTCACGTGTTGCAAATCATTCCAAACAGCTTCTTCATATGCCCTCGTATGCCTCCCACAATGTATCATACCCGAAGCCCCAGAGGTGCCACATCCTGGTAGGTAAACGCCGTTAGCAGGCGCATTAACATCTATATCAAGTTTCTTCAATAGATCTTGAGTATCTCTACCTGCCTGAGTAGATCTTCCTACTATATGGTGTGCTTGAGTACCTTTTGGTTTCGGAACGCCTGCATTACTTAGGTTTCGTTGTAGTATAGTGCCACTATGTTCTCTACCTAAGGTTAATGAAGCTGTACTATTAACATCTGCCTTACGATATATATCTTTAATAAGTTGGCAGCACTTGTCATTATGAACCCAAACACCAAGTTCACCAATATGATACGTACTAAACTCTTGTACTTCAAAGTTGTAAACAGTATCTGTTTCCTCTAAAGCTGTTTGGCTAATCACAGTAGCAGTTGCTTTACCGTGTTTATCCAGTAACTTCATTCCTGCTTCTAAGATAGAAGCTTTACGCCAGCCTTGACCGTCTATCCAGAATGGATGCTCTTCGGTGGTGCTGAAGGTTTCTTCTAAGCCATTGTCATGCTGTACTTTAACTTCATAAATCGGAATATTGGGTGTAACTTTAGTTGCGACAACAGGGCGATAGTCGTACTTCTCACCAAATTCTTCTCGTGACCAAACCAACTCACCACGTTCAATCTTTTCTATCGGTTTTAAACCATTAATAGTATGAATTAATGTACCTGCGGTGAAGCAGTAAGTGCCATTACATATTCTATTAAGATCTAATCCATTCGTCATGCCTCCACCATTAATCTGTACATTAGGCATCTGTAAAGGATTAGTACCGCTTATTTTTACTGTATTTTTAGCAATATATGATGAACCTCCTCCAAAAAGAATACCAGCCGTAAATAGCATTGTTTCGGCTTGACTTTTAGTAAATCCTGCAGATTTTAATTGATCAAGAATTATATTAGGATTTTGCTCTATACCAGTTTTGCCAAAATTTCTAAGTCCTGTAAAAACATCATCAGCACCTATATAAGCACCACCAGCAGCCATAGCACATCCTGCACCCAGCGTTTCTGAACAAGTTATTCCGCCTACTACTATAGCTCCAACGAATTCTACTAGACCGCCTGCAGTCTGTACCATGGGACCTATATATTTTGTAGTGAAACTATTATTTGCAGCTAAAAAGGCCTTTTCCTTTTGTTTTGCCCATGCTTTAACTATTTCTGGATATTTATATAATTCAGAGGTTGCAGAGTTTTTCAATCCGATATCTTTCCAACTGCTAGTAGCTATGTACATTAAATCGTCTATAGCTTTGACACATCTCGAACTTGTAGAGTTCCTGCAGTCTAATAATACCTGTTTACTTTCCTTTATATTTTTTAAATCGTTTCCTCCATATGCACCCGCATTATCCTCAACCGCCACCTTAGCAGTTTCCCCCGCATTCACCGCATCCGTGACTTCACCTGTCGAAGCGCCTATTGCTACACCCGCTAAGGTAGTGATATTGCTAATCGTATCCTTTTGTTCAGCGGTTAGCTCACTTGGATCTTCTACTTTATAGATATATTTTGACAATAAGGTAGCAGTAACCTCCCCTGAGCTTGCAGATATGCCCCCTGTTAAGGCATCGTTACCTGTAGCAGCACTTACCGCTGCTCCTAATAGGGCATGGGCGAGTAGATGCTGTGGGCTGTTAACCCCTGCAAGCTCTGTATTTTGATTTATCTCATTTTGAACGTCATTGTCTTTAAAGTATTGTCCAATTTTATAAGCCACTTGGGGACTTACCGCTTTGGCAACATAACCTGTTGCACCATTAGCGTTTGGTCCGTATAAAGCACTGCTGATACCGTCAAACAATAAAGCTTTTTGTTGTATATCGTTTGCTTGTTCTAGTAAAGCATCTCTCGCTGTGTAATTACCTAATGCTTCTTGCTCTTTTGCGGCATCTCGAAGCTTTTGCTCATCTTTATTAAGCTCTATCTTTATCTTACGACGCTCTTGATCAAACGCTCTCGTAATTTCAACCTGAGCCCCAAGCTCCTCATTAACGGTACTGGCATCAAAACTATTAACCAACATCTCATTTAAGCTATCTTTGGTAGCCGTGGTCACATCAGACTGCCCTGCCATACCTGTTACACCAGCTTTGGTTGTACTGGTTTGACTGTCACCATCACTGCCATAGCCAATGCCTTGCATATTAGCTGAGGCTTTTCCGTTAGACTGACCCAAGCTTACGCCAACTGCTATGGCTTCACCGTCATAGTTACTATGGTTTTGGATATCTGAGGTGTCTATACCTTGAGCAAAGACAGTCTGGTTGTCATCAATTGAGGCTGTGGTGAACGCGGCGCCTTTAAAGCTGCCTTTGCCGCCAACCTTTAAGTCTGATTGCTGAGTGTAAATACCCGTTTGCTCAGTGACGGCGGCATAGTCGGCATCAAGGTTAGTCCTACCACCGTTGATAGATAGGTTAGAGCCTTTACCCTTACCAACTATGTCAATATCGGCACTAAACCCTGCATTTTTCTGCTTGCTGTCATACTTGTAAGTGTCTTGCAGGCTCTCTGCGTTTAGATCCCCTGCCACTTGCCCTGTGAGTGTGTCTGTGGTGAGTACACCGCCTTTGATATTGACATCATTGCCGATATCTAATGTGGTGGTGCCGCCCACATTGATGTGACTGTTGGCATAAGTGGTTGCGTTACTGTTGGCATGGCCTTTAGCGCCACTGGCGTTAAGGGTGATACCTGCGCTTGTCTCTCCACCTGGGTTAGTAGCGGCATAAGCCCCTATTCCAAAGCTTGAGCTTTTGTTGTTGCTGCGTGTTTGCTCGGTTTGTGCCACGCCGTTTATATTTAAATCATTGTCTGTTTTAAATAGGGCATTATTAGCGACACTGATGTCACTGGCATTGATGTTGATATTACTGTCT
>NZ_JBXYJH010000022.1:0-16154 GCF_057396215.1 Psychrobacter sp. CX18
GCCTATCGCCACCTGTATATCACCGCCATACGTCAAATAGATCATGAAGGCAGCTATGGCTACTACCGCCTTATCGCCCAACCCATCACCTCAACGCTGCATCAACATGCCCGTGCCCATATAGACACCCATACCGATGTGGTGAGTATGGTTGCACAGCGCCTATCTACCATTGATGTTGACATCATAGATGACAGCGGCCATGACTGGACCCCAGCACGCATGACCCAGTGGCAACTCAGCGACTGGGCCCATATCTGTGAACGTCTATCGCGTCAGGGCCTAACCGGCTATCTGCGTCATACCCAAACAATTAAGCACACCCCGCCACGCTTGGTTATCACTAGTAGTACGCCCAGCGAAGCGGACAATATCAGTCATAACATCGGTTCGATACGCTATCATCACGCACTGCATGACCGGGTTCACGCACCCGTACTTGCCATCACGCATCGTGTTACTGCACTACCTAGCCACGTCAATGTTCAGCGCTTTAATACCGCCGCAGTATCTCATCCCGAGCAACGCACAGCCACCACGCCCGTCTATGACTCAAGTGTCTTTACTGCCAAGCTAGCCATTGACACCCCAGCGGCCTTTGCTCCTGTGACAGATACTCAAAGTATCGATGATGCTCACAGTATCGCTCAAAGCTTAACGGCAGCTCATAACCGCTATACTGCCCTAGCATACGCCACTGATGCCAATGTAGCAGATACCTTTATCTTAGACGGTCATAACCGCTTAAATGATCATTACCGCGTCACCCATCTGACTCACTTAGCACGTAATAGCCTCACTCACATCACAGGGCTGACTCAAAGCCGTCGTCACCGTGAGCGTCATGCTTCACATCTAGAGGCAGGCAGTCATCTGACTCAGTTAAGCTTGATATTGGCCGACACCCCTTGGGTGGGTCATTTATATCGCAAACAAGTACTGCCGCCTATGACAGGTATCACAGAAGATCAGTCAGACACGGACAGTCGTGATCATATAACCCCTACTCGGCTTATGTTGTTTGATACCCAAGCTCAGCCTATATCAAGACTTGAGGCACAGGCAGGAGCGAACTATGGCACTCACTTCACGCATAGATCGAATGATCAAACGCTTGTGCAGTCTATTGGTGATGGTGAGCATTTAATCAATACAGGCAGTCTACTATCGACCACTCGCCCTAGCCTATTTGCTTCTCATGATGACAAAGCGGTAGAAAGCGGCTATCGGCATCAGGCAGATGGTGCGTTATCCGAGTGGGTCACTGAGCACCGATCTGATCAGGCGTATTCTCAGTTAGCAAATAATAGCAGCCACGTTAACTCTAAGGTTAAGATGGGTGTGATTCACCCTGCTACAGAGTCTAGTAAACGTGACGGTATTCATGTCGCAACCGATGCGCAAGTGAGTGTGAAGACTGGGCAGGCTATGGTGATATCGAGTCAACCCCAAACCTATGCCCAAAGCACAAAGCATGATTATCAGCATCATACCCCGACGCTCACTCAAACCAGTCTTGGTGGTCAGCATCTAAGCGAGCGCTTAATCCAGCTTGCCACAGGTTTAGGTCGTCAGGTTAATAGTCATAATCAGATTAAGACTCAGCTTGAGGCCATTACCAAAGAGCAAACTTCTACTACGCATCAACAAACTCCCTATACCTTGATAGACAGCGCCGCTGATAGTGGTTACGTCAGTGAGGAGTTACTGGTTCATCGCTCTATGGGTGAGATGCTGTCAACCACTCAGCAAGATAGGATGGTGAGCAGTGGTAAGGGGCATCATCAGGTGAGCGGTGAGTCAACGACCCTTGTGGCAGATGGTAGTGTGAGTATGACCAATGCGAAAGATAATATCATTGTATCGGCACATACGGGACGACTTGAGGCAACCGCTAAGCAGGATGTGAATATATCGTCTTCAACTAAAGAGGTTGAGATTGCGGCGAGTAATAAGGTAACGATTCATGCAGGCTCTGCGAGCATTACGCTTGAAGGCGGGGATATTACGATTAAGGCCAATGAGTTTATTGAAAAGGCGGGTAAGCATAATCCGGCGAGTGGTGGGTTTGATGGGCTGGGGCTTGATGAGTTGCCTGATATGATTCCAGATAAAAAGTCACTGATGGATGGCATTTACAACTTGGCTTTTCACTTTGTTGATGGTGAAAGTAAAGCTATCAAAAACAGTGAATATCTTATTTTAGATGAAAATGCAGAATTGATTGAAACAGGCATGACCTCTAAATCTGGTCAGACAAAAACTGTTCATACATCAAATAGCAAAAAACTAATTGCATTTTTAAAGATTGAAGATGGATGGGATTATGACCTCTAAAAAATGTTATGCGAGATTTAAATTAATTAAAAATGATATTGCAGTATCAAAATATCAGGTTCTATTTACTATTGGAGATAGGAAAACTAATACTGAAGTTTTAGAGCTTAAAAATGGTAAGTCCAATGATGTTTCAACTTTATTAAAGAGTAATGAAAAAATAAAAGATTGTAACGCATTTGTAAATTTGTATCTATCTAACGGAACCAAAATTAATGCCAAACCGTTGATTTTGAAAGTATCAGATACGAGTTTAAAAACTGAATTTTCAAGAATTAAATTTTCAAGAATTAACAATATTGATTACTTATATACTATATTTAAATTTGATATAACTACTGCGATGACAAATGTAAACCCTAATACTAAAAAAACTCAAACAGTAACGACTTTTAAAAATGCTCCAGATATACCTTATGGCTTGAGATGGGTAGCGTATTTAAGGGATCAGATTATTAGTGTTTCATTAAAAAATAACCTTGATAAGATGGTAATAGCATCCATCATATTCCAAGAAAAATATCACGGTCCTTATGCAACGGCTAAAAACCACATAGCCTACTACAAAGATTATTTAACACCGACAACTACATATGGCTATGGCGAAATGCAGTTGGGATTAGCAGCTGAATTACTCGGTATTACTAATGAGCCTGATTATCTTAAAACAACATTTGAACTAATAACAACAGACGCTGAAGCTGCACTTCAATTGGTAGCACTAAATATTAAGAATGAACAAAATAGAAGAGGTAGAACACTTAACGTACATGAAGCTACTGTTTTTCATAATGCAGGGTCAAATGGTTTAAATAGTTATATTGCTGGAGAAATACCAAAGAGTACTATATTAAGAAGCGTATATGGACGTTCATGGTTATGGCAAAATGCAATCTCACTAGCACTAGAAGGTATAATCATAGGGCAACCAGACAATTGTAAATTAGTATCCTGTAATGCATATATTGAACAGGATACAGCTAAATGGAAGTACAACCCAGAACAACCCACTCAATTTTAGGTGATTTAATGTTATTATTAATTTCAATAGTATTACTAAGTTTTATTCTTTTATTTTCAAGTTTTTATATAGATAAAAGTGGTGGTTTATATACTCAATCTTATTTAAAACCAGGCGAGTTAATTAGTTTTTCTGAAATTCAAAGCTCAGGATCGAATGATTCGATTATAATATTTATTGTTAGCTTTCTTATGTCAGTTCTTTTTCTTATCACCTCACTAATACCGATAAAATTAAATATTAAATATTACTTGTTTCTAATTTATCTGATGGCTTCATTTTATGCTTTAAATCTTGTAGAAATATCGAGTTTTCTAGAGATTTCATACTCAACTATTTTTTTGGGGAAAAATATTTCATACATAGTATGGTTCACTGTCTATTTAACAATATTTTTTACTGTTACTTACAAGGTATATATTTCATTGAAAGAAACTAATAATACTCCTAGACAATAAGAAACCTTCTTTTTTAAATGCGTTTTTAATAGTATTTATTCTTACCGTTGTTTGTCTAACTTTATTGTGTCATAAGAACCCTCACTCAAACCAGCCTTGGCGGTCAGCATCTAAGCGAGCGCTTAACCCAGCTTGCCACAGGTTTAGGTCGTCAGGTTAATAGCCATAATCAGATTAAGACTCAGCTTGAGTCTATCGCTGACGAGCAAACCCAAACCACACATCATACTACTCCTTATACCTTGATAGACAGCGCTGCTGATAGTGGTTACGTTAGTGAGGACTTACTGGTTCATCGCTCTATGGGTGAGATGCTATCAACCACTCAGCAAGATAGGATGGTGAGCAGTGGTAAGGGGCATCATCAGGTGAGCGGTGAGTCAACGACTCTTGTGGCAGACGGTAGTGTGAGTATGACCAATGCGAAAGACAATATCATGGTATCGGCACATACGGGACGACTTGAGGCAACCGCTAAGCAGGATGTGAATATATCGTCTTCAACTAAAGAGGTTGAGATTGCGGCGAGTAATAAGGTGACGATTCATGCAGGCTCAGCAAGTATTACGCTTGAGGGCGGTGATATTACGATTAAGGCCAATGAGTTTATTGAAAAAGCAGGTAAGCATAATCCGGCTAAGGGTGGGTTTGATGGGCTGGGGCTTAGTGGGTTGCCTGAGTTTATTGCTGGTAATTTTTATCAGGCTAAGTTTCGGTTCGCCGATGATCTAGACATTCCATACGTAAACACACCTTATATTGCTATTAATGAACGTACTAAAGAAATATTTGAAGGTCATACCGATAGCAATGGAAATACTGAAACGTTTTTAAGTGCTAAGCCTGATGAGATAAAGGTGCATTTGAAGTTAGATAAGTATAGTGCTCAGTTTAGATTTGTAGATGACAATGATATACCCTATAGCTTTGTGGATTATATTGCTCAGGCTCAAAAAACAGGTGAATTGTTTGAAGGTACGACTGATGCACAAGGCTATACTGATTATATGTATACTTCAATTGAGCAAGAAATTAAAGTTCATTTAAAATTATGATAAAGGAGTAATTATGCCTAGTTCAAATAACACTAGAGATCCATTTGAGGGACTTAGAACTAATAGAACAACAAGTGCCCAAAGTGAAGAAATCCAGAAACTAACAAAAGCTAATATTAGTCGCTTTACACGATGTCATTGTAAACTCCCTTATGCCGATGAGTTTAAAAAACATTATTTATACTACGATCGCTATGGCCCTATCCAAGTTTGGGAAATAGTAGGTGGTAACTTAGAAGAAGGATACGGTAAAAACTCTCCTGGTGGTGCAGAAGATACCTGTGCTACCCGAGTAAGCTATGCGCTGAATAAATCAGGTAGACCAATACCAGCAAATGCCCCAAGTGCAAATATGAACTATGCTGATAATAAAAGATATATATTATCAGCACGTGAAATGAATAACTATTTTAAGAAGATTTTAGGTAAACCAGATTATACATTAACCTCTTCTGAAGATTTTTATAAATTAAAAGCTGCAATGAATCACGATTATGCGTTTATAATGGCCAGTAATAAACATGTCGCTTTTGTAACTCACAATTATAACGATAATGGTGCACCAGTATATTTAGGAAATGTGTGGTTTTTGCCAACAAAAAAATGTAGCTGTGGATAAATTATGAGACCTTCAACTTTAATATTATTAATAACTTTACTACTAGGTTGTAACTTTTCAGACACCTCATCAATCTCAATAAATACCAAAGATATAAAAGAAACTAAATTAGATAAAACTAATTATTCTAATTACTCGGATAATTTTAAGACTAAAGACAATAAGCCAGAACTGATAAATAAAAACTTTTCAGCTCGAAGGACATTAGAGACTCTTCAAAACTCAAAAGATTCTAGAGAGCTAGTATACCTCATTCACCCTGATGAAGAAATAATTGTTTATTGTTATCAAGCGCTAAAGTCTGAATGTTATATTAAAGGTATCATCAATGATTATTACTTTGAACATGACATAACAGCCATAGAAAATAGAAATATAGGTGGAATAACAATAAATGATGTTCAATCCGCCAACACTGCACCAACTGAATGGATTGATTTAACCGATGAGTACTTAGCAATAAGAATGGACACAAAAGTAATTATGAACTCTAAAAGATATAATTACTACGATTATCTAATAATTAACTTTGATGAGCGTGGTGTTTTTTGGCAATAAAATATTGCTTATGCTAATACACCTTATGTTGCGACTAAGGAACGAACTCAAGAGACTTAAGAGGGTGTGACTGATGAGATAAAGGCACATTTGAAGTTAGATAAGTATAGTGCTCAGTTTAGATTTGTAGATGACGATGATATACCCTATAGCTTTGTGGATTATATTGCTCAGGCTGAAAAAACAGGTGAGGTTTTTGAAGGTACGACTGATATAGATGGTTATACAGAGATTTTACGTACTTCAATTGAGCAGGAAATTAAAGTTCATTTGCTAATCAATAATATGGAGAGTATATAATGAGTACATTTAAAGATCGTCCTGGTGATTTACCATATGACGAGCAATATTTATCTAAGACTACTACTCAAAAAGATTTAGATGTAACAACCGTTAATATTACTAGAGAAGTCATAAAGTGTAGTAAATGTGGACAATCAATCAGCATTGATGAAGAATTTATAAATAGCATCAAGTCGAACATGAGTTCTAAATTTATATCAGCTTTGCTGAAACTACCTTTTTATTTAAAAAAGTATAATGCTAATACCTGTCGAGATTTAGTGAACTTTCTTGCACAATCGCAGATTGAAACTCAAAATTTTACTGCGTTACGAGAAAATTTAAATTATACAAAAAAAACATTTAAGAATGGTGCAAACGTCTACAGTGTATCTCCTACTACTATAAATAATGGCTTTAAAAGAAAAGGTTTAGGTAATTATACAAAACAGCAGAAAATAGATTATATAGAAAAATATTTAATGGATAATGATAAAGCTTATGGCTTTCATCTATATGGTAATGAAAAATATCCGCAAAACGATTATCGAGGTAGGGGGTTTATGCACTTTACTCATTTTGCTCAGTATAAAAATTTTACTGAAGATACAGGTATTAATATTGTAGAGATGCCTACTTTATTAGAGACTAATTTAGACATAGCATTAGAGACCGCTACTTGGTTTTGGAAAGATAAGAACAATGGGCAGATTTTACAAGAAACATCTAAAGACACAAAAGACTTCCAAAGTGATTTAGTAACTACCAAAGTTACGAGGCTTGTGAATGGTGGTAGCAAGAAGCTTGCCGAAAGAAAAACAGCTAAAAAGTCTATAGGAACTAAATTTGTAACTGCATATGGAGCATGTCAATGAAAAGGTTTGTTTCTAGCATTATTATAGGGGCTAGTTTAGTATCCTGCTCCAACAATACTAAGACAATAAATCAGGACGACCAACTAAATAATAAACCTCTTATAACAGCGGAACAACACAATCAAAGTTTAAAATTGTTTATTAAAAAAAGCGATAATAGCAAAGCTCTTATAGATACTTTTGAGGTACCAAATGATATCCCGAAGTTAGCATATGCATTTCCTTATAACATTAAAGGTAAACCTTATATCTTTACAGGTATTTCCTATCATGAGAATTACAGAGATTTTGAACACCCTTATATTAATTATAGTAACTTCTATTTAACTAATATTTATAAATGTGACTTAGAATACAACTGTGTTTACGATAAAAAGTTGAGCCATTTCTTTGGTATCGGAGGTGACTTAATTGATTCAAACTCTAAACAGTTATTAAATAATTATCCTTATAAGAGCGAGTCAGATATAAAAAATACTCTTCAGACATCATATTTTAAAGATTGGTTGAATAATAAATTAGTAAAAGGACATACCACTAAAAGAACACAAGTTAGTGATGTACCTAACTATTATGTAGGAAAAACTGAATATTTGTCAAAAGATACTCACTTTAATATTAATGATGCATCTGCAGGATGGTTAAATATAAGCACTATACAAGTTGAGGGTTGGATAAAATGTGAAGATACAAATCTATGTATTTGAATTTACTAAATCATATAATAAAAGACCAGTGAATTCCTCTATACATCTTTCCGATCCCATTGAATATACAGATACCAAACGTGAAGTGTAGTGGTCAAAGAGACATTCGGCATTGGTCAAGTTACTTAGATTAACAGACCAAGTGCAACGTTAGATATTATTAAAGAATACCTCATTAGGGCATTCAAAACCTAATCGTTTTCTTGGTCGTTCATTGAGTCTATTTTCAATGAACTGAATTTCATTATCACTGACCTGAGTAAAGTCGCAGCCTTTAGGCAGATACTCTCTAATGAGCCCATTAGTATTTTCATTAGATCCTCGTTGCCAAGAGGCATAAGTATCAGCGAAATAAAACATAGCATATAAGTCACGTTTTACGTTCTGATGATTAGCAAACTCTTTACCATTGTCAGAGGTGATGGTCTTAACAAACAGCGTCAACGGGCTCAGTAGGTCGCTTATTGCACCAGCAACTAAGCTTGCACTTTTATAGGAGACTTTCTTAATCTTAACCAAGCCTGTTTTGCGCTCAACGATAGTAACAATAGCTTGCTTATGGTTTTTACCAATGATGGTATCGGCTTTCCAGTCACCAAGACGAGTTCGCGTGTCCACAATAGCGGGTCGCCTATCAATAGAAATACGGTCTTTAATCCGACCTCTCGTCTCTGAGACTAACGGCTTTTTATAAGGTTTGCTTTTACGTCTTAGACATTGCCAAAGGTTGCCACCATTTGCTTTATCTTTATGAATATAGCGATAAATGCTAGTATGACTAATACTTTGGTGGACACCGGCTATTTGCTCGGGACTCCAGTTGATACTCAGCTTATCTTTTACCCAACACCAGATATTATCTGACAATTGACGGGCGTTGTTTGCACGGCGCTGTATTGCTTTACTTTGTGCAAATTGTGGACGGTAACCTTTTTGACTCAGGTTACGCCTAAGCTCCCTTGAGATGGTGCTAGAACATCTCCCGAGTTGTTCGGCAATAAATTTAATGGTGTGATTTGCCCTATACAGGGCATAAATCTGGTATCGTTCACTTTGGCTTAGGTGTGTATAGCTCATTGTGCAGTCTCACTTTGGACGAGGGAGATAAGTGCTCAGATGCTATCGCATCTTTGCCTCCTTTTCCCACATTTTAAGTAATTGCACTTCGTGCGTTAATCTAAGATTTCTGAACTCAAAGTTATCGCAACTTGGGGTAGTAGTCGTGCTAACTTTAGTTCACGCCCCCGTACTTGCCATCACGCATCGTGTTACTGCGCTCCCTAGCCAAGTTAATATTAAGCGCTTTAATACGGCCGCAGTGTCACATCCCGAGCAAAGCACAGCCACCACGCCCGTCTATGACTCAAGTGTCTTTACCGCCAAGCTAGCCATTGATACCCCAGCCGCCTTTGCTCCTGTGACAGACACCCAAAGTATCGATGATGCTCAAAGTGCGATAGCTTTGGCACTGGGTATTTCTTCATTTAGTGGACCAGGTGCTCCAGTGTGTGCTATGGCAGTAGTGGTAGGTATCTTAGGTAGTTTAGGGGGAAGCGTATTAGGTGCATGGGCTGGTGAAGAAATTTAAGATGAAGCTCAAGAATATATCGAATGGGGCATTTTCTAATGGAAGAAGATATGTGGTTTGCATTATCGGATATTTTTGTAGATAGCGAAATTGATTACAAATTTATTGCTTCAAAACTAAAAAATATACCTCACGAATTAATAAAAGAAGCATTATTTTACAAGCTCGCTCCTATTTATGGATCAGTCTATTTTACACCAATACCACAAGAATGGATGGGTTTTAATAAAGCTGAGGTAATAATTAAAGTAAGAAGACACATGAATAAATACAGTAAGAGTAAAATATATAGACTTAAAACAAATATTTTAGGAGCTTTTTATAGTTGCTTTTTGAATGATGTATGGAAGGAACTTAAACTTGAATTAGACAAACATAATAATAATTTTTAAGGTTTAAAGCATGCTTTGATATTTAAATCCGTATTCTTGGTATGATCAGTTCAAGAAAAAGTATGGACAACCATTTTTCTACGAACACACAGGTCTAAAGCCGAATAATTCGATAATCCTTAGAGACGAGTGGAAGCTTATTGAATGGACTACCGTACCTAATACCATTGCTACATATGCTTATCATTCGGATATGTCAAAATAATAAGAATTGAGAATTTAGTATGATAAAAGTCGCTCTAGTTACTCTATCTCTTTTTTTAGTAAGTTGTGAAACTTCTGAAAACACACAAATTGGAGGCTCTGCTATGCAAGGTGGACTATCGTTATATAAAGCATTAATAAAAGCAAATAACTCACAATCAATCACTCGTTCTGATTTTAAAAACATGACAGAAATAACAAAGGCTGCCATGAGACTAGTTTCTAATGAAACAGATTTGATTTCAGAGTCGAATATTCTTGGTATCTATAAGCCTTTTACTCCCAAAGCCAATAAGTGGATTAGATATAGTTTTGAGACTACAGATATTCATACTACGGTATTCACTTATTTAAATGATATAACTGTTGAAGATGTATATATTAGTAACATTGACAAACAATTTATTTCAACTGAATTTCAATTAGATTTAAAAGACCTTAATATCAGCTATTTAAATTATGATTCAATAAAATCTAAAACTAATGCTAATTTATACGATGCCGATTTTGTCTATAAATCAAATGACTATGAGGATATACTAATTGCATTTGAAGCTATTGATTTGACTGAGAATGACATTAAAAAATACGATGAACTTGAGTCTTTACCAAGTAGCATTACTCATATTAGAGTTTATTCTCGACAAGAAAATGAAGATTGATGTTCGATTCTAATTTATGATAAACCTACTGCTTTTAACATATTAAATAGAATAAATTACTAAATTAGAACTTACGCACTATCATAGACACAAAGACTATGCTAGATCGAACTGATACTTAGGTCTCAAATGAAACCACTAATTATCGACTAACTGACAAACATGAGCCACAATAGGTCTAAACAACTTAAAATGCCATTGGTACATAGACTTATACATCGTCGATAAATAGACAAAGCCAAAGTCTTTTAACCAAATAGGCTGATGACTAAAGCGCTCTTCAGGAACCGATTGAACCTGTTGCCATGTTCCTTTAGTGATAGACACAGTACGGTTTGATTTAATCGCGAACATAAAACCTTAGCCACGATATTTTATGGACTTTAGGTTCTTATTGGGTGAATACCAACTATCCCCTGTGACATAAGATGGAAACAAGCCCCATTGTAAAACCTCATCTAGCATGTCTAGAAAGTAGTCGTTTTTGGTTTTGTTGTCGCTGTGATCATATAGTCTGTAATTAACGGGTAAGCTGTTACCTTGCTTGTCGGTATAGTACAAAGTGATAAGATTTATTCCTTGTACCGCTTTATGGTGCTTACCTGACCAGTAGTAGTCAACTAGGTGCATGTGATGACTGTATGGTTTGTCTATGACAGTGTCATCAATACTTAGTACACCACCTTCTGACTCAAGGGTTTGCATGGCTTGGTCATATAGGTCATGAGGCTCAAAGCTTTCTCGCTCTAAGAAACGGTTGACACTGTCATGACTGATGCCTAGGGTGTCTGCGAGTCCTGTACAAGTCGGTGATATGGGTTCACTGATTAGCATACCTGTGTATAGTCCAAGGTTACATTTCGCTGTGCTGGGATGTTTGGTTTCTCTTATCAAGGTTGTTCTGGCACTTGTTTGTTAGTCTTTGGCTATATCATACTATTTCTTTGTGGGATAGTGCGTAAGTTCTAAATATAGTGATCTTTGAAATATTAGAAAGCTTTAACCACGCCCACCCTAAGCAAGAATACAATCTAACCGCTAGCCCCGATTGGAACGGTTATACTTGGTAAAGCACAGGGTTGCAGGCGCTTGGCTAGTGGCAGTATCGTAGCACAGGAATGACACTAGCCGCAGCGACTGCCCCTGTGCAAACCAAGATAATAGTGTAAAGCGGGAAATGCTCCTCACTCACATCACAGGGCTGACTCAAAGCCGTCGCCACCGTGAGCGTCATGCTTCACATCTACAAGCAGGCAGTCATCTGACTCAGTTAAGCTTGATACTAGCCGATACCCCTTGGGTGGGTCATTTATATCGCAGACAAGTATTGCCGCCTATGACAGGCATCACAGAAGATCAGTCAGACACGGACAGTCGTGATCATATGACCCCTACTCGGCTTATGTTGTTTGATACCCAAGCCCAGCCTATATCAAGACTTGAGGCACAGGCAGGGGCGAACTATGGCACTCACTTCACCCATAGAGCAGATGATCAAACGCTTGTGCAATCTATTGGAGATGGTGAGCATTTAATCAATACAGGCAGTCTACTATCTTCCACTCGCCCTAGCCTATTTGCTTTTCATGATGACAAAGCGGTAGAAAGTGGCTATCGGCATCAGGCAGATGGTGCGTTATCCGAGTGGGTCACTGAGCACCGATCTGATCAGGCGTATTCTCAGTTAGCAAATAATAGCAGCCACGTTAAGTCAAAGGTTAAGATGGGTGTGATTCACCCTGCTACAGAGTCTAGTAAACGTGACGGCATTCATGTCGCAACCGATGCACAGGTAAGTGTGAAGACTGGGCAGGCTATGGTGATGTCCTCACAGCCGCAAACGCATGCCCAAAGCACAAAGCATGATTATCAGCATCATACCCCGACTCTCACTCAAACCAGTCTTGGTGGTCAACATCTAAGCGAGCGCTTAACCCAGCTTGCCACAGGTTTAGGTCGTCAGGTTAATAGCCATAATCAGATTAAGACTCAGCTTGAGTCTATCGCTGACGAGCAAACCCAAACCACACATCACACTACTCCCTATACATTAATAGACAGCGCCGCTGATAGTGGTTATGTCAGTGAGGCGTTACTGGTTCATCGCTCTATGGGTGAGATGTTATCTACCACTCAGCAAGATAGGATGGTGAGCAGTGGTAAGGGGCATCATCAGGTGAGCGGTGAGTCAACGACAGTAGTAGCGGACGGTAGTGTGAGCATGACCAATGCGAAAGACAATATCATGGTATCAGCACATACGGGACGACTTGAGGCAACCCCTAACCAGGATGTAAATATATCGTCTTCAACCCAAGCAGTTGAGATTGTGGCGAGTAATAAGGTGACGATTCATGCAGGCTCTGCAAGTATTACGCTTGAGGGCGGTGATATTACGATTAAGGCCAATGAGTTTATTGAAAAAGCGGGTAAGCATAATCCAGCGAGTGGTGGGTTTGATGGGCTGGGGCTTGAGGGGTTGCCTGCTCAAGCTATGGAATTAACAGATAGCATGCTCAGCTTGATGTTTGGTGAAGGTTTCCAACTGCTGGAAGAAGACACTCAACAGCCTATCATCAATCAAACCGTTTGGATAAAACGTGCAAATGGTGATATTAAAATGGTACTAACAGATGAAGAAGGTAGGACTCCTCAAATAACCGAAGATAAAGAAGAAAAAATTGAGTTACTAAATCCCCCACAGCATAAGATATTTATAGGGTAATACTATGGCAGATAATTATGAAGTATTAGTTACAGACCTTAATTATCATTCAGACGGAACTATTATTATAACAGGTACTAAACGAGGAACTAATGAGGCTTTTACACTTAAATGTACTGCTGAGCAACTATGTAGTTCAACTTTAAGACCGAATAACTCAACAAATCAGACTTCAACTACGGTGCCCTTGTTTAAACTAACAGACATCCCAGCTGTTTTGCGGAAAAAAGGGTGGGAAAAGGCTGCTTACCTTAATGAAAAGTGGCTAAATAATGGAAGTTTAGAAATGACAGCGTCTGAAAAAGGCGACTGGGCTAGTGTCAGACCTAGTCTTATTTTATATGAGCCCAACATCTTTAATCATAAATGGCTTAAGAAATTTGATCGATATAATGATGCCATAAAAGATATTAAAACAAACATTACTTCAAGAGCTTCAAAAAAGGTGATTTTGAAATACCTTAAGAGAGATGGTGCTTTTAGTTCATCAACTTTATCTGGAAAAATCTATTCATCAAAAAGTAACTACTACGATTTAAAAAATATTAGCTCTAATAAAGAGAATGAATTGAGAAGACTACAAGACTTCCATGATAAATGGCAATGTCAAACCCTTCCTGTTGATGATGGAATAAATGATAAAATTGATACTTATCTTAGTAATTGGTTTGAGATAGATGATTTATGGTCAGCTTTTGGATCTTTTGCAATATACGCATGTATAGGTGATTATAGGATAATTCCTCAACGTAATAACTATTACATGATTTATATAGAATCTATTATATGTTATGCAATTGATAGCTATGAATTCATAACACCTCCAGATGACTATTTGGGACATTGGAGTAAAGATGAGTTTGATTTTAATATCGTTTTCAAAAAAGATATTAACAATCTAAATGCTTATCATAATCCTAAAAGAAACAGTTATGTAGGTACTTTTGACCCAAGAAAATTACTATATCCAGTATATAATCGTCATTATCAGGAGTACCGTAAGAAATATCAAAAAGGACGTGACATGGTAGTTTGGACTAAACCTGAGGAAATAAGCATGGAAGATATGTCAAATAAATTTAAAAGTTTCGTATTAAAAAAATCAGATATAACTTCGTCACTATGAAAAATGAGTATAAAAGGATGCTAAAATATTTAATTACTATTCCACTTTTATCAATCTTATTAATTTATATAACTATTGAGATTAAAACTAATAATCAAGCAAGAAAAATTCTAAATAACTATAGTTCTGCAAATGAATGTAACTACGTTTCAACTAAAAACTTTTCAAATGGCAAATTAACTGATGCTGAATATCATTTCTATAGATGTTTATTAACGCCAGACTTTAAAACGCTATATTTTTATGTAGATAAAGATACTGGCAAAATTGTTAATAGTCGCTTACTTCCTACTAGTTATGAAAGCATTGTTGGTTCGTCTCCTAGGTTTTGCACTACAGGAATTAGTAAAATTGATATTGATAATATTTATGATGTATGCAGTATATTTATCGTTTATGAAGGGCTACTTACGGGTAGGCACGAACTTTTTTTCAGTACTCCACTGAGTATAAATAATAACAATGTATTAAGACATAAAATCATGCAACAAGAGTACGTGCAATACGTAGATGATTTTTTATAGCGACTTACTTTATTAAATTTATATTCTTAACCTCCCAAAAAAGCTCAGTGGCACACTCACGACAGTATTAAACTTAATAATGTGGATGCACATCCAATGGGAACCACCTTTGAAGGCTATGAATTTACTCGTTATCAAAAAGCCCCGCTGCTATTTAAATATTCTAACGATAAAAATATATTGATGGCGTGATATGTAATTAATTACGATAATGTCAAGATAAATGATAGTCGGTTAACAAATTTTGACATAGCTTTTTCTACAATAAAGATAAGGAAAAATAATGAAAATAGCTGGATGGATCAATCACATTTAGGTACAGATATGACAAAGAATGGATACATTACATGGCAAACGCATACTTTCAAAAAACTTTAATATTCTCAATAACACTAGAGAACGTTGTCCTGTAAATCAGCCTTGTCCTAAATCAGGGTTCTGGTTTACCCATGCTAAAGCTGACAGCCGAGCCTACTTCAAACAAGGGACAATCATGCCAGACTATCCAAACAATAATTGGGGAATCGACATTTGGCAATTTGATGGAGAAGCTTAGAAAGCTTTAACCACGCCCACCCTAAGCAAGAATACAATCTAACCGATAGCCCCGATTGTAACGGTTATACTTGGTAAAGCACAGGGTTGCAGGCGCTTGGCTAGTGGCAGTATCGTAGCACAGGAATGACACTCGCCTTAGCGACTGCCCCTGTGCAAGCCAAGATAATAGTGTAAAGCGGGAAATGCTCCACAGGCCACACCGACAACACAGGCGACGCTAACGCCAACCTATTACTATCCAACCAGCGGGCAGAAGCCGTCAAACAATACCTTATCGGACGTGGCATTGACGCCTCTCGCCTAACCACCGTAGGTAAAGGAGACACCGACCCCATAGCCAGTAACGACACCCAAGAAGGTAAAACCCGTAATCGGCGTATCGAATTTACCCTAGGTGAATAACAAGGACTGTATTCATGCCAACCCTACATAACACAGCCCTACCCATGCACCTTGACAGGCT
>NZ_JBXYJH010000023.1:0-13538 GCF_057396215.1 Psychrobacter sp. CX18
GGTGGTGTGGTGTCCCCTGTCACTGTGGTATCCGCGGTATTTCCCGCATCGTCTTTTGTGGTTGCGGTGACATCTTCACTGGTGTCCACTTGGTCTGCAGGTATCTTGATTTCACCGGTGTCTTTATCTACTGTAACGCCTTCAGGTAAGGGATCTTGCGATGTCCATTCACCCGTTTCTGGGTCTTTGGTGGCAACAATAGTCTGGTCGTTACCTTCTTCATCTTTGTAGTCAACCGACACTTCGCTGCTGTCATCACCAGTAGGGGTTACGGTAACGACACCTTCTGGGGATACTGTAACGCTTGGCTGTGCTGGTGGCTGAGTATCAACGCCAACTGTGGTTGATGGGGCATCACCACTGACGTTACCGGCAGCATCTTTGACGTTATAGCTAAGTTCGTGTTCACCGTCAGTGAGCTCTGTTGTTGGGGTTAAGGTGATGCTACCGTCTTCATTGGTGACGGGTGTTGAGGGAACAACGTCTCCATCAACCACTAATTGCGGTGTTTCGCCTGATTGTAGTTGGTCAGCGGGTATGGTTACACTTGGTGTGTTGTCATTGGTCTTATCGCCATTAGCAATGACTTCTGCTGGGTCAAGTACATCGCCTGAACCATCGTTGGCGACATTGTCTGTCACAACTGGAGCATTCTCTGGTGTGGCTGGTGGTGTGGTGTCCCCTGTCACTGTGGTATCCGCGGTATTTCCCGCATCGTCTTTTGTGGTTGCGGTGACATCTTCACTGGTGTCCACTTGGTCTGCAGGTATCTTGATTTCACCGGTGTCTTTATCTACTGTAACGCCTTCAGGTAAGGGATCTTGCGATGTCCATTCACCCGTTTCTGGGTCTTTGGTGGCAACAATAGTCTGGTCGTTACCTTCTTCATCTTTGTAGTCAACCGACACTTCGCTGCTGTCATCACCAGTAGGGGTTACGGTAACGACACCTTCTGGGGATACTGTAACGCTTGGCTGTGCTGGTGGCTGAGTATCAACGCCAACTGTGGTTGATGGGGCATCACCACTGACGTTACCGGCAGCATCTTTGACGTTATAGCTAAGTTCGTGTTCACCGTCAGTGAGCTCTGTTGTTGGGGTTAAGGTGATGCTACCGTCTTCATTGGTGACGGGTGTTGAGGGAACAACGTCTCCATCAACCACTAATTGCGGTGTTTCGCCTGATTGTAGTTGGTCAGCGGGTATGGTTACACTTGGTGTGTTGTCATTGGTCTTATCGCCATTAGCAATGACTTCTGCTGGGTCAAGTACATCGCCTGAACCATCGTTGGCGACATTGTCTGTCACAACTGGAGCATTCTCTGGTGTGGCTGGTGGTGTGGTATCTTTAGGAGTATCATTATCATCATCGTCATTCGCTAATGCAGCACCTATTGCAGCCAAACCTGCAAGACCTACTAACCAAGGTAGCCAATCAATACCGCCGTCATCTGCAGCACCAATCCAATAAGGGGTTTGATACGCATTACCGCCTAAGGCTTGTCCTTCGACATCTCCTACGGCAAGTTCAGTAACGAAGTCTGCTACTTCACCAGTGTCTGGTACATAATAGTAGTAGCTACCATCTTCGGCTAAACCAATAAGGGCACTATCCGCTTCGTCGTAATACCCTTCAATTATTAGGTCGCTGTCTTGTCCGGTTTCATCCATTGATACATGCAGGTCTTTACCTACACGTTTGGTAATGATGTGATCAGGTGCACGGCCAGTCGTTTGGTCAACTAGTTCATAATTAACTTTGTTTTTGGCTTTAATAACAGTGGGTTGACCATCTTTGGTCACAACTTGATGTTCGGCTATGGTTTGTGCGGCATCGTTAACTTTTACAATAATCGTTTTCATATTTGATCCTTGGATTCATTTTTTATTTTTTTTAAATGCTTTTATTTGGTTGCACTAACGGTTGCGACAACGCGGCGGTTGTTATATCGGCCTTTTGGTGTGGCATTAGTGTCAACCGGACGGGTTTCACCAAAGCCTTGAGTTTGTAGTCGATTTGGATCAATGCCATAGATGGTCACTAGTTCTTGCTTAACGGCTTGTGCACGGCGTTTTGATAGGTCCATGTTGTAGCTGTCAGAGCCCATACTATCGGTATGTCCTTCGATGATAGTGCTGGTATTTGGATATTTCTTCATGAAGTTTGCTACTGCTTCAATGCGAGCATTGAAGATTGTCTGAACGATAGCTTTGTCGAATTCAAACAGCACTTCTAGGTTGATGGGTTTGTCTATTTCAACTTTGACGGGTTCAGGCTTTGGCTGTGGTTCTACAACAACCACTGCTGGACAGTCACGTACAACGCGGCTAATTTGGTGGGTTTGTTCCCTTTGGGTGCTTAGGACTTGTTGGGCGGTCGCCTCGTCAAGTTCAGTAAGCTTAGGTGTGCTTGTGGCATCATCGATATCGACGTAGATATAGTGGTTTTTCTGGGGAATAAAGTTGACAAGGTGACTGTAGGCGTTGGTCATGTCGTTTGTTTTAAGACTAGTTGGGGCAACGCTGATGTTATGTTGTCCACTGCAGTAGCGAATTTGTGAGAAGTGCCCAGGTTGTAGGCTAACATGGAATCTGCCGTCGATGGCAATGTTTGCACTTGTTTGTAGACCGTCATTGTCTAGGGGGCGCACAAAGATAAGGTTAGACTCATTAGCAGGTAGATTGCTTACATTCATGGGTTGAAAGGTGGTGTTGCTTGTTTTATACCATTCTATATGGTCAACTTGGCGAGCACTTTCTACAGCACTTGCAGTGTGACTGATGCCAAGCATTGCAAGAAGTATGGTAGGAGTTAATAGAGTAGTTTTAAATGTTTTGATACCTTTCATAGGAGTTTCCTTTTTGTTAGTCAAGATTAATAGATTGATGTAGAAGTTGAAGAATAGTTATAGAAGCTTTCTTATTAACTAATTTAGCTATTAATAAGACTTGACTGGATTAATATGGAAGCTATCAACGCCTAATTTAATTCAGATTTAAAGATAAAGAGTAGTGAATATAATGTGATGTTTTATAAGTTTGATTAGAAATGTTAATAAGCCTTATTATTAATAATAATATACTCAACTTATGTTGAATAATTTATATAAATGTATTTTATATCAATACTTTATTTAAGGAAATAGCAAATCAACTAAATGTTGAGTTTATTTGTAAACTTCTATTAAAAGTTAATAAAAATTACCTATTAACTTATTTTCTACTTTGCGGAGAAATTATAGACACAAAAAACCGCCCTATTTTTAAGGACGGTTTTTGTAAAACAAATAAACAATTAAAATATATTTGTAATGTCAGTATCGATATACAAGATACTATCACTTCCTGATCCCGTATATACATTATAGGTACCTGTATGCCCTGATGGGTCAGTCACTGTTTGATTTAACTCGCTCAAAGTTAGGTTAGTCACAGTAACTGTATCATTACTACCACCGTTGACAAATACCTTATTACCCTCAGCAGTTGTTATATCGCTTAATGTAATATGTAAGGTACCACCAGAGCTATTCATATCAAATATCTCAAAGCCTGGGGTATCATTAGCCCAAACCTGTTGGCTACTACCCGTAAAATTAAAGGTATCTTTACCAGTACCTGCATTCACGCTACCACTCATATCACCACCGCTGTAATTAAAGGTATCGTTGCCTGCACCTAACTCAACCCTACCATCTAGCGCTCTATATTCATAAGTAAAGGTATCATCACCCTTCCCAGTTACAACTGTCGAATCTGATGAAATTAACCCTTTCATATGAATGGTATTATTTCCATCACCTAGATTAATACTAGAACTATCTTTCATTGCAGATTCGGTATTGTTTTGAATATAGGTATCGTTACCACTACCGGCAGTTATACTCGAATCGTCAAGTCGGTACCCTACAGTGATCGTATTATTACCATCGCCAAGATGAATGTTTGAATCTGTAATTTCACCAGTAGTGCTATTCAATATACCATCGCCTACTATACTAACTGTATCATTACCAGCTCCTAAAGTAATAGTCGAATTATCTCGAACAGTATTAGTTGTACTCCCTTTGACTACAATATTATTATCGCCATTGCCTAAATCTATAGTAGAGTCATCAATATAAGTACCAACTACTAAAGTGTCGTTACCCGACCCAGCTTTTATAGTGGTTCTATTTGATCCTGAACCACTGATATACTCGCCAACCTTAAGAGAGTTTTCACCTACTCCTAAATCTATATGAACAGAATTTCGGATAAATTCACTAATAGTGACATTATCCTTTCCATCACCACTTCTTATCACTACGTCGTCTTCAACATAACTGTTTATAGTTAACGTATTAATATCATCTACACTATCCCCATTGGTATCTGTACCTAGATTATTACTAGTATATAGTTGGTATGGTAAAGGTTTATTTCCATTTCTGTCTAATGGGGTATTACTACCTAAGTCTACAAGAGAAGTACCTTCCAATTGTTGACCAAATACCAATGAGTCAGAGCCACTACCAGCAAAGATATAACCGCCATCAGTATTTAGAGCTATATTTAATTTATCGTTACCTTGTTCTAAGAAAATAGCTGAGGTATTCCCACTTTCGCTAATATTGGTACCCGTTACTTTACCCAAAATATTAACAGCATCATTTCCTCTACCCATATAAATTCTAGTGTACTCTTCTACATCTGAGCTCGCATAAAGATAATCATCCCCGTCATAAGCAAATACTGAGGGACGAAACTCTCCAGTTGTTTGACTTGCAAAAGTATCTCTATTGCTAATTCTCCCGATATTAGCGCCAGTGAATGTTGTTCCATCCTCATTTATACCCACAAGTATCTTATCAGCACTTTCAGAAGTTTTTTGTCTATCTGCATCTGAAGTGGAACGCTCATACTGACCCTCTATCGTTAAACCGTCAGTTTTATCAAGTCTATCTTCTACACGTTTTAAAGCGATGACATTGCCAACTTCAAAATTGACATCCTGACGACTGACATTACCCGCTACATCAGTCACTTTAGCGCGCAATGTTAAATTATTGAGTGCACTTGGACCCTTATCGTCATAATCATTCATAGTGCTCAAAAGACCTTGTGCGGTCATTGATATTTCACCGGTTTTAGGGTCAAGCTTGAACCAACTACGTTGGGTACTAGTACCGACACTTTCATCCCATGAATAACTTGCGATACCAGAGTTGTAACCTGAGGTTGAGGCATTATCTTTTGCAGAAATAGTACCCAGCAAACTATCCACAGCTTTTAAACCTTCAAAATAACCTATGGTATTGGCTTCAGTTACGCTATAAGCACTACCTTTGTCAATAACTGTCTGATTTTGTGACAGTGCTCCAAATACAGGATTAGTGGTATCTATATTTATGGGTTTGCTTGATTCACCAGTTATATTGCCCGCAGTATCAATAATGCGTGACTTAATAGTATGTGCCCCTTCTTGCAGTGATTGATCAGTACCAGTTGGTTGATAACTCCAGTTTGTTCCATTCAAAGTAGCTTTATTCCAAGTATTACCATCATCTAGGCTCACTTGCACGATTTCATCGGAAAGTAATTCTTTACTTACCGTTCCTCTGACTCCGAGAGTTGAATCAAAAGTAATGAAGTCATTAATGCCAATACCCGTATCTTCAGAAATACCAGCAATAGATGTAGTGGCGTTAGTTATAGAATTATCAACTTTTACCGTTTGCTCGGCTATTTGAGTATCAGGGGTAGTATTACCCGCTAAATCACTGATTCTGACCTGTACTTGGTAGGTTGCGTCTGCAAAAGGGTTATTTGGATTGCTATACGACCACTTAGTACCATCCAAAGACGTATCACTTACCCAATTACTCCAAGCCTCATTATTCTTCTTAAATCGTATTTGAACCTGCTCTCCTTCTTTAAGTGACGTCCCTAAATGTCCAAAGAAAGTAAGCGAATGTTCATTAGTAACAAAGTCAGTTTGAGACAAACCTGTATCTTTACTTATTGAATCAATGAATATGGTTGTATCAGTGACAGGAGTATTTTTAACCACTACCTCTTGGGTATCTCTACCACTAATATTACCTGCCGTATCAATAATACGAACATTAACCGTATGCTCAGCATTCGATAAAGTATTACCAGAGTTGTCATAACGCCAAGTAGTAGCATCATAATCGGTAACAGTCTGCCATTTACCACCATCAATTTTGATTTGAATCTTCTCATCACTGGCTAGTTTGCCATTTAATGTACCATTGAATACTAGCGTAGGATCATTGGTAATAAAATCTGTACCACTAATACCGTTATCGTCGGTTATACCAGTAATATCAATTAGTGTACCCGAAATATCAGTGTTGATTTCAACCTGTTGGTGTTCGGAACGACGTTCATTACCCGCAATATCGACAATGCGAGCAACTACATCGTATATACCATCTGCGAGAGACTCACCCGTATCGTCATATGTCCAAGTTGTACCAGACACACTGACCTTATTCCAAGTTGTACCACCATCCAAGCTAATTTCGGCAACCTCACCTCGTGTGAACTCTTCACTTAATGTACCTTTGAATATCAGGGTATTATCATGGGTAATAAAGTCATCAGACTCTAAACCTTCATCGTCTGAAATACTATCGATTGTAATCCATTCGACAGAAACAGTTGTATCAATGGTTAAGGGTTGTTTTGCTAAACTAATTACATTTCCATCTTTAACCACTCTGACATCTACAGAATATTTGCCTTCAGCAAGTCTGCTCTTGGTATTATCATACTGCCAATGAGTACCTGATTTATCGGTTGTAATATTAGTTACCGGAACAAAGCTTGGAGTACCATTTTCACTAACAATACTGATTTCAAGTCGTTCATCTGATTTAAGTTCACGACTTAAATCCCCATTTAATACAAGCTCTTGAGCCATAGTATAAAAATCATGAACATTTTCACCGGTATCATCACTGATACTATTGATGAGCACATCAATTCGATCAGGTTCAGTTTGAATTTCGAAATCTTTTTTATCCGCTTTTTCTTCAAGAGTATTACCCGCTAAGTCATGCACACGAGCTAGTAGCTTATATTTACCTGCACTCAATATCTCTTTGCTCGTATAGGACCATGTTACTTTCTCATTCCCATCAGTATCCGTTGTAACCTCACTAGTCGCTTCATACCAAGTTTTACCGCCATCTATACTAACTTCAACGAATTCAACAGGATCTAGTGGTGCGCTTAATGTTCCAAAGAATGTCAAGCTGGTATCACTGGTTATAAAGTCACCAGCTTTTCCTGTATCATCAGATATTCCCGTAATCTCAATATCTGGCGCTGAGCTAAGCTCAGTATCAATTTTAAGCCTCTGATCTGCAGTAGCACCTTCTTTCCCAGCAGTATTGATGACTCGAGCATGAATATTATAATCACCCTTATCTAATGTAGTATTAGAGTAATCTAACTTCCACTCGCCATTAGGATATAAAGTTGCATCCATCCATCCACTGCCTTCACCACCACTTTCTGGGTCAACTTTTATTTGAACCTTCTCATTTGGTTCTAAAGTATTAGATACAGTTGTAGTAATAACTAAGGTTTGATCTCTGGTTACAAAGTCGGTACTGCTATTACCACTATCCTCGGAGATACTACTAATATTTAAATCAGTATTTGTAACCGTTTTATCAATAATAATTTCTTGTTTAGCTTGGTTATCAGTAGATGTAGTATTACCGGCAACATCAGTTACACGAGCACGAAAATCAAAAGTACCACTACCTTTACTTGTCTCACTACTATCGAATGTCCATGTTGTGCCTGTCACCTCAGCAAGTTTCAGTTCCCAAGTTGCACCACCGTCGAAACTAACTTGTACCCTCTCGTCATCCTTAAGCTCAGCACCTAGAGTACCTGTTATGATTGGCGTATCATCATAAGTGATAAAGTCGCCCTCAATACCTGTATCTTCACTAATAGAGTCGATAGTAATAGTAGGGTCAGAAAACTCATTATCAATTTTAATGATTTTCTCCGCCGTTCTACTTATTTTACCCGCTTTGTTCATAATCATGACACTGACGTTATAAGTATCATGCGGTATAATCATCTGGGTATTATCGTAAGACCAGTTGGTACCTTCTACTTTGGCATCAACCCAAGTTACATCCCCACCAACATCAGAAACACTTATTTTAACCGTTTCATCAGAGGCTAATTCTTTACCCAAAGTACCATATATCATTAAGGTTTGATCATTTGTAACAAAGTCATTAGGGTCTAACCCATTATCGTCAGAAATGGCTGAAATAGAGATGGTAGTAAGGGTAATACTCTGGTCAATTTCAATATCCTGAACTGCCTGAATATCACTTATATTACCTGCACTGTCTATGATTCTAGCTTTGATGGTATGAACACCTTCAGATAAAGATTGGCCTGAATTATCATAACGCCACTCTCTACCCTCAACGACTGCATCAAGCCAATTATCTCCATTATCTAGACAAATTTGAACTCGTTCATCTTCAGCTAAATCAGCCCCTATGGAACCCATAAACACTAAATTTGCATCTGTGGTAATAAAGTCATGTAATGTAGTATTATCACCAGGCATACCAGTATCATCACTAATTTTATCAATACTTATATTGGGTCGTGATACTTGAGTATCGACAACTAGTGTTTGGTTATCGAAAGCTGATAGGTTACCCGCATTATCCACAATACGAGCTTCAATATTATATTTACCGTGTTCAAGAGTTTCAGCGGTATTATCATAGCTCCAGTTTAAGCCTGAACGATCAACATTAGACCATTTGCCATTATTTATTCTAATCTGAATAAATTCATCATCTTTCAACTCACTGCCAATTGAGCCTGAAAATACTAAGTTTTGATCATTTGTAATATAGTCATCAGAACTATCGCCATTATCATCAGAGATAGAGTCAATTGAAATTGTTGTGTTACTAATAGATATATCTACTCCAGCTTCTGCAGGTATACCTTGTCTTGTATTACCAGCAATATCAGTAATACTAATATTTGCTTTGACAGCTTGGCCATCTTCATTGATAGGCACTCTAACGATGGCTTGACCACCGCTTAAGATATCAGTTCCGACCACTAATTTAGCTACTTGGATATTATTTCCATTAGTAACTAAAATTGTATCGCCGATTTTGGCATCTTCTGGGGCAGTAACTTTAGCTGAAACTGTACCTGATTGACCTAATTCTTCAATGTTGAACATGCCGTCATTATTCACATCACCGAGTAATACAACGGTAGCTTGAGAAGGGGCTTCTGTATCTACGCTGTAATCACGAGTAGTTTCTGCATGACCGACGTTACCTGCTTCATCGCTTGTGCTGATGCTAGCTGTCACTGCTTCGTTAGCAGTCAGAGCACTTGTGTCTACAGTAGATCTGTAGCTACCATCAGCATTTACGGTAGCTGTACCGATACTATTACCACCTACACTCAGGGTTACGCTATCACCTCCATTAAACTCACCAGTCACCACACCACTAATGGTAGTGGTGTCTTGACCAGCTTCGTCACTGTTGATGATGTCATCTTCAGCAATCTCATTGATGCTGATGTTAACCGTTGGCGCAGTGGTGTCTGCAGTTGCAACACTTTTTGACGCTGTCATACCTTTATTACCGGCAGCGTCTGTGATGCTTGCTGTGACATCAGTGCCTGGTTCAACCGCTACGCTGTAGCCATTGTTGATAATCTGCTCAGTAACAGGCACTTCTTTACCATTTACGATCAAGGTGTCATCTGTGCTAGTGCCTGCTGGAACTTTAATGGTGACGGTAACGTTACCGTTATCATCAACGTCACCTGTGTTGTACTCACCATTGCCACCTGATGGCGTTGGTAACTCAATGCTTGGCTCATTCGGCGCTGTTGTATCTGCTGATGCTAAGGTTTCTGATGCTTGCTCGCCTCTGTTACCCACTGCATCTGTGACGCTTGCGGTTACTTTAGACCCAGGCTTAACTGCTATGCTGTAGCCATTATCGATAATCTGCTCAGTAACAGGCACTTCATCACCATTTACAATCAAGGTGTCCTCGGTACTAGTGCCCGCAGGAACTTTAATAGTGACTGTAACGTTACCGTTATCATCAACGTCACTTGTGTTGTACTCACCATTGCCACCTGATGGGGTTGGTAATTCAATGCTTGGCTCATTTGGCGCTGTGGTATCGCCCATATTCGCTGTCGCACTACCCGCTTCTGATATGTTACCGGCTTTGTCGATGATAGTCGCATTGACAGACACAACTTCCCCATCAGCAGACCTATCAACGCTTGTGGTAAAGCCATTATCTAGCATGTCTTTGGTAATAACTATTTCATCACCGTTGACCGTTAGGATATCTCTAACCTTAGCGTTGTCTGGAAGCTCAATGGTGACTTTAACTTGACCCTCTGTTGTCAGCTCATCAGTGGTGATGGTGTCATCACCATTACCTAAGATAACTGTCGGTGCGCTAGGCGCTGTGGTATCACCCACAATCGCTGTCGCACGACCTGCCTCTGATACGTTACCGGCTTTGTCGGTGACGGTCGCATTTACAGACACAGATTCCCCATCAGCGGGCTTAGTAACGCTTGTGGTAAAGCCATTATTTAGCATGTCTCGGGTGATGTATGTCTTCACACCATTGACGGTTAAGATGTCATCAACCTGTGCATCATCAGGGACAGCGATGGTGACTTTAACGCTACCATCAGCATTTAATTCATCAGTGTCAACCTTATTGTCATCACCATCATTGATAGTCACAGTCGGTGCGCTAGGCGCTGTGGTATCGCCCACAGTCGCTACCGCATTACCTGGCTGTGACACGTTGCCCGCTTTGTCTGTCACTGTCGCTGTAACAGACATACCTTCCCCGTCAGCAGGTTTTGGAACGCTGGTAGTAAAGCCGTTATCTAGCATCTCTTGGGTGATTAAAGTCTTCTCACCATTAACGGTGACTATGTCATCAACCTGAGCGTTGCTTGGAAGCTCAATGGTCACGCTGATATGGCCATCGTCTGTTAGCTCATCAGTGATGATGGTGTCATCACCATTACCTAAGATAACTGTCGGTGCGCTAGGCGCTGTGGTGTCACCGATGCTTACGCTATCTGATCCTTTTTCTGACACGTTACCCGCTTTATCGGTAACGATCGCTTCTACAACTAAGTCTGTACCATCTTTAGGTCTGTCAACATTTAAGTCGACACTACCGCCCGCTGTGGCATTAGTACCCATAATGAAGGTCGCAAGTACGCTGCCTTGTCCGTCAGTAACTGTTAGGGTGTCACCTTCTTTAGCATCATCAGGGACACTAATGGTGACTTTAACGCTACCATCAGCATTTAAGTCATCAGTGTTAATCTTACCGTCGTTACCATCATTGATAGTCACTTTTGGTGCGCTAGGCGCTGTGGTGTCGCCAATCTTAGCGTTGTCTGTGCCAATTAGACCGGTGTTACCAGCATCATCACTAAGCTGCGCGTTCACGATAAGCGTTGATTTATCAGCAGGTTTGGCGATAGTTAAGGTGATGATCCCACCGACATTAGCATTCGTCCCAATAACGTAGCTTGCAAGCTCATTACCGTCTTGATCAGTAACGCTTAGCGTATCGCCCTCTGTGGCATCGCTCGGGACATCAATAGTCACTTGTACTTGATTGTCCACTAAATCGCTTGTGTCTACTGTGCCATCATCGCCGTCTTGAATCTCAACAACTGGCGCTGTTTGACTGATGGTAGTATCGCCCACAGTCGCAGTGGCACTACCTTCCTGTGACACGTTGCCCGCTTTGTCTGTCACTGTCGCTGTAACAGACACACCTTCCCCGTCAGCAGGTTTTGTAACGCTGGTAGTAAAGCCGTTACTTAGCATCTCTTGGGTGATAACGGTCTTATCGCCATTAACGGTGACTATGTCATCAACCTGAGCGTTATCTGGAAGCTCAATGGTGACTTTAACTTGACCCTCTGTTGTCAGCTCATCAGTGGTGATAGTGTCATCACCATTACCTAAGATAACTGTCGGTGCGCTAGGCGCAGTGTCATCCACATCCGTCACGTTAATAGTGACTGACGCTGTGTCTTTGTTGCCTGCCTTATCAGTGACTTCAACCACTAGATCAAATTCATTAGCTCCGACTTCAAAGTCGTTAGCTGCCGCTTTTGCACCCGCTTGGGTTAGAGTGATTTGACCATTCTCGTCAATAGCAAAGTAGCCGTTCTTATCACCACTTACGATGCGGTAACCAGTCACACCTTCGTTGTCAGTTGCAGTCACTTGACCAACAACAAACCCTACTTGCTGATTCTCAGCATAGTTAAAGGTTGCGTCTTTAACTACTGGCGCAGTGTCATCCACATCCGTCACATTTAAGGTAACGCTCGCTTTTGAGCCATTACCTTGGGCATCAAGCGCCTCTACAGTAAGATTAAATGCGTTTGGCGTCGCTTCATAGTCATTGGCAGCTGCCGCATAGCCTTTAGCGGAAAAGCGGATTTCACCCGCGTTATTAATTTCGAAGTAGCCTTCCTCGTTACCACCAGTGATGCGGTAACCAGTTACTTCTACGTTATCAGTCGCTGTCACTTGACCTAATACAGCTGTTGCTTCGCTGTTCTCAGTGTAACTAAATGCTTGATTAGGATCGATAGTTGGCGCTGTGGTGTCGCCTACGGTTGCTACCGCATTACCTGGCTGTGACACGTTACCGGCTTTATCGGTGACAGTGGCATTGATAACTAGCTGTGTACTATCTTCAGGTTTGTCGACATTTAAGTTGACACTACTACCTGCTGTAGCATTAGTACCAACAATGAAGGTTGCAAGTACTTTACCTATACTATCGGTGACTGTCACAGTATCACCATTTTTAGCATCATCAGGGACATCGATGGTGACTTTAACATTACCATCAGCATTTAAGTCATCAGTGTTAACAACGTCATCACCACCATCATTAATAATCACTTTTGGTGCGCTAGGTGCTGTGATATCTGGCGCTGTATTAGATCCTTGCGATGAAGTGTTGCCACTATCGTCTGTTAGGACCGCACGGACTGTCTCTCCATTGGTTAAAGCAGGGTCTAATGCTGCAGTAAAGCTACCATCTTTAATGACACCAGTAATGAGACCATTTGGTGTTGATATAGCAACCTTACTACCTTCTTCACCAGTAACAGTCACTTGTGTACCATCTTCGCTTACGTCAACAACAGGCGCGTTAGGCGCTGTAGTATCGGTAACTTCTGGCACATCGACGCCACCAATTTGATCAAGTTGACCTTGCAAGCTCTCTTTGCCTTTACTTGGATCAAGCGCATCAATAGCGTTTTGCGCAGCATCTTTAGCGTCTTGTACCGCTTGGTTAGCAGCGATGATAGCTTTCTGCTCATCTGGACTGATTAAGCCGTCTTCTTGAGCAGTATTACGCGCCTGACTCGCTGCTTGCTCCGCTTTTTTGGCAGCATCAACAAGCTCTTGTACTTGCTGGG